>JANOUM010000125.1:0-14787 GCA_031416855.1 Rhodoferax sp.
ACAACTACAGTGTGGTGGTTGAACAGCTGCGAGAAGGCAGGTTCGCGCAGGCCATGGCAAGGGCCGATCAGCATCTGGCGCGACACCCGCGTGATGCACAGATGCGTTTTCTCAAGGGCGTGGTTCAACAGCAGGCCGGCAAACACACCGACGCCGCTGCGACCTACCGCCGCCTGGTGCAGCAGCATCCCGATATGGCCGAGGCACATCACAACCTGGCGCTGGTGTATTTGGCACAGGGGCTGCCGGACAAGGCGCGCGACGCCTTCCAAGCCGCCAAGCGTGCCAGCCGAAGCCACGCGGTCACTTACGAAAAGCTGGGCGATATCTACGAAGAACTGGCGCGACAGACCTTCACCCAGGTTCTGCGGCTCGAAGATGCCGACGGCTCGCCGGCGGCGGCACTCGCGCCGATCCGCCAGTTGATCCGGCTGCCGACACAGACCGGGCGCTCGACGTCCGATGCGTCGGGTTTTGCGCCGCCTTGAGCGAGGCGCTCGGTGCCAGCGATTGCCACGACGGCAGACTTGACGCCGCTGGGGGGCTCAAGCCCGGACAAGGCTCTCAAAGATCGTAGGCGCCCGGTCCTTCCCCCAATACGCTCAGATCCAGTGGCCGCACCGCGCCCATCCAGAGGGCGCGGTCGCGGTGGTCCAATAGATCGTTGTCGCTGATCGGGTGGATGAACACCACCAGACCGCCACGGCGCAGCGCCAGCCAGGGAATCAATTCGCCAAACAGGGCGGGCTTGAACGCCAGCTGGCAACTCCAGTCCGGGTGCGGGCCGACCGGTTTTTCATGCACCCGCCCCATCTTCAGCGGGAAGCGTTGCGCCGCCGCGGTGCACAATGCCCGTGCCTGTACCAATGTGCCGGCATCGAAGTACACATGGGCATGAAAGCCGTGGATCGTCGGGGTTGGTGCGTCGGGGTTGTCCATGTCGTCCTCGCCAGGTTGCGAACCATAAAAGTGTGAAGCCCACCGATACGCCGGATTCTGTGCGTGGGAGTCGCCCCCCACGTGACTGTCATTAATCTGGGCCGCCGGTCACCCGACGGCTCGGTGCTACCTACCCGCACACTCCCGGGGGCCCCGGGTACCGTGCCGCAGTGAACTGCGGTGCAGCGCGTGTGCCTATTTGGTATTGCTGCGCGTAGAGATGGCCCGTTTCACCCGTCGCCCGGGTTGCCCCGTGCGGCGACTCGTCTCTGTTGCTCTGATCCTCACCTTATGACGGGCATTTGCATGCCCGGCTTTCAGTGGACAGCCGTTAACTGCTACGCTGCCCTGCGCAGTCCGGACGTTCCTCCAGTGCGGTGTTTCCACCCGGCGCTTGCGCGTCGGCCTTGCGGCTTGCACCAGCGACAGTCTGGTGGGCTTCACAGGCGGGATTATCCACTGCTGAGACAATACCCTGACACCAACCCCAGGAGAACCTCGATGCGCGCCGACAACGTCTTGCAAACCATTGGCAACACCCCCCACGTGCGGATCAACCGCCTGTTCGGCGCCGGCCACCAGGTCTGGATCAAGTCCGAGCGCAGCAATCCGGGTGGCTCCATCAAGGACCGGATCGCCCTGTCGATGGTCGAAGCGGCCGAGAGCAGCGGAGCGCTCCGGCCGGGCGCGACGATCATCGAGCCGACCTCCGGCAACACCGGTGTTGGTCTGGCGATGGTGGCGGCGGTCAAGGGCTACAAGCTGATTCTGGTGATGCCCGACAGCATGTCGATCGAGCGGCGCCGCCTGATGCTGGCCTACGGCGCGAGTTTCGAACTGACGCCGCGCGAAAAGGGCATGAAGGGGTCGATCGCCCGGGCCATGGAGTTGGTCGCTGCCACACCCGGTTCCTGGATACCGCAGCAGTTCGACAATCCTGCCAACATCGATGCCCATGTACGCACCACCGCCCAGGAAATCCTGGTCGATTTCCCGGACGGACTCGATGCGCTGATCACTGGCGTCGGCACCGGTGGCCACCTGACCGGTTGTGCCCAGGTGCTGAAGGCGCATTGGCCCCGGCTCCAGGTGTTTGCGGTCGAGCCGGCGGCATCCCCCGTCATCTCCGGCGGCGCGCCGTCGCCACACCCGATTCAGGGTATCGGCGCCGGCTTCATCCCGACCAACCTGCACACGGCCTTGCTTGATGGCGTGATCCAGGTCGATGCCGAGCCAGCGCGCGAGATGGCGCGGCGTTGCGCCCGCGAGGAAGGCATGCTGGTCGGAATTTCGTCGGGTGCGACGCTCGCCGCGATTGCGCAAAAGCTGCCCGAGCTGGCGGCCGGTGCCAGGGTGCTGGGCTTCAACTACGACACCGGCGAACGGTACTTGTCGATCGAAGGTTTCCTGCCCGTCTGAGCGCCTCGCGCGGTGCCATGATCCGACTGTCCGAGCTCAAGCTCCCGCTCGACCACGACCCGGCTGATCTTGACCATCTGGTACGTCGAACCCTGGGCGTCGACGCGCCCGACATCGTGCGTGTCGATCTGTTCAAACGCAGCATCGATGCGCGCAAGCCCCAACTGTTGTGGGTCTACGTGGTGGATGTGCAGTTGTCCAGCGCCGCGCTCGAGCAATCGGTGTTGCAGCGCCTGGCCGGGATGCCCGTGGTGCAACAGTCGCCGGACATGGCTTACCGACTGCCCTGCCAGGCGCCTCAGGCGTGGCACGGACATGGCACGGCGCGGCCGGTGGTGGTCGGGTTCGGCCCGTGCGGCATCTTCGCGGCCCTGTTGCTGGCGCAGATGCGTCTGCGGCCGATCGTGCTGGAGCGCGGCAAGGCGGTGCGTGAGCGGACCCGGGACACCTGGGGCCTGTGGCGCAAGGGCGTGCTCGACCCGGAGTCGAATGTGCAGTTCGGCGAAGGCGGCGCCGGGACCTTTTCGGACGGCAAGTTGTGGAGCCAGATCAAGGGCCCGCGGCATCTGGGCCGCAAGGTGATGGCCGAGTTCGTGCATGCCGGCGCACCCGGGGACATCCTGGTCGAGGCGCACCCGCATATCGGAACCTTCAAGCTTGTCAAGGTGGTCGAGAACATGCGCAAGCAGATCATCGCCCTCGGTGGCGAGATCCGTTTCGGGCAGCGGGTGACTGACCTGGAGATCGAAGACTGCGCTGTCGATAGGCAGGGCCGCGAGCGCAGGCTGCGCGCCATGACCGTGCTGGACGTGGCGGCCGGCACCACCTATACGCTGGCGGCCAGCCACGCCGTGCTGGCGCTGGGGCACAGTGCGCGCGACACCTTCGCGATGCTGTTCCGTCGCACGGTGAAGATGGAGGCCAAGCCGTTTTCGATCGGGTTTCGCATCGAGCATCCGCAGGGCCTGATCGACCGGGCGCGCTGGGGGCGACACGCCGGTCACCCCTTGCTCGGGGCGGCGGAATACAAGCTGGTGCACCACGCCACCAATGGCCGCTCGGTGTACAGCTTTTGCATGTGCCCGGGTGGCACCGTGGTGGCTGCCACCTCCGAGCCGGGGCGTGTCGTCACCAATGGCATGAGCCAGTACTCGCGCAACCAGCGCAATGCCAACGCCGGCATCGTCGTGGGCATCGATCCGCGCGACTATCCGGTTGACAGCGCCAGCCTGCGCGAGAGCATGGGGCCGGATCTCGATGGCGACCACCCGGCGGGCCATGCCCATCCGCTGGCAGGAATTGTTTTCCAGCGGCAGCTCGAATCCGGCGCCTACCGGCTGGGCGGGGGCACGTATGCGGCACCGGGCCAGCTGGTCGGGGATTTCCTGGCCGAGCGGCCGTCGACCCGTTGGGGCGACGTGGAGCCGTCCTACAAGCCAGGCGTGCAACTGGGCGACCTGGCCCAGGCGCTGCCTGGTTATGCGATCGAGGCGATCCGCGAGGCCCTGCCGGTCTTTGGGCGCAGGATCAAGGGCTTCGACATGGCCGACGCCGTGCTGACCGGGGTCGAAACCCGCACCTCCTGCCCGCTGCGGCTCACCCGCAGCGACGACTTCCAGAGCCTGAACGTGGCCGGGCTGTACCCCGCCGGCGAGGGTGCGGGTTATGCGGGCGGCATACTTTCGGCGGGGGTCGACGGCATTCGGGTGGCAGAGGCGGTGGGCCGATCGGTGCTTGGCGGCTGAGAGGCTGAGAGGCTTTCGATCATGCGCGCTCATCGCGCGATAAGGCACCCGCTGGTTGTTGCAAGTGCTCGCTATAACCCGAGTTATGGCTGTGCTTTGCGCCTAGATCGGGCACCTTCTGGCGCGCTGCCCGGACACCCCCAAAAAACTCTCAGCCTCTGAGGTCACGGCCAGCTTGTTGGTTCCGGCTTGACATTGGTCATGCCGGCAATCGGGCTGGCTTGCTACAGTCGGGTTGACCTCCACCCATTCCACTACGCTCGCACCGTGCACATATCCCCTGGCACTGTTGTTGTTGCTGCAGATCCGGATCTTGCCCTGGTCCTGGCGCGCCACGGGTGCGACCAGCACGCGCTGGTCCAGATCCTGCGCGAACTGCAGGCGGCGCAGGGCTGGTTGCCGCGCGGCACGCTGGCACAGGTGGCCGAAGCATTGGGCCTGACGCTGGCCCAGGTGGAAGGCGTGGCGGGTTTCTACCGCTTCTTGCATACCCGCCCGGCGGGCCGTTACCGCATCCTGTTCAGCGACAACGTCACCGACCGCATGCTTGGCAGCGAGACCTTGCTGGCCGACTTGTGCCAGCGGCTCGGTGTAGTGCCCGGGCAGTGCCGAGCCGACGGGCTGGTCAGTGTCGAGCGCACCTCCTGTACCGGCTTGTGCGACCAGGGCCCGGCGCTGCTGGTCAACCACCACCAGGTGGTGACCCGGTTGGATGCGCAGCGGGTGGCGGAACTGGCTGCGCTGGTGCACGACGAGGTGCCCGCGGAGCACTGGCCGGCTGCCTGGTTCGTGGTACAGGACAACATCCGGCGCGCCGATGTGTTGCTGGCCGATCCAGCGCCAGCGGGGCTGGCGCTGGATGCGGCCATCGCGCGCGGGCCCACGGCCTTGCTCGCGGAGGTCAAGCAGTCCAACCTGCGCGGGCGGGGGGGCGCCGGTTTTGGCACCGGCCTCAAGTGGGAGCTGTGCCGGCGCGCCGCGGGTACCGACCGCGTGGTGGTGTGCAACGCCGACGAAGGTGAACCCGGCACCTTCAAGGACCGGGTCTTGCTGGGCCGTTATGCCGACGCCGTTGTGGAGGGCATGACCATCGCCGCGCACGTGATCGGGGCCCGCCGCGGATTCCTTTACCTGCGCGGTGAATACCGATTCCTGCTGGAGCCACTGCAACAGGTGCTGCAGCGCCGGCGCGCCGCACAGCTGTTGGGTACGGCGATCCGGGGTGTCGTCGGGTTCGATTTCGACCTCGCCCTCCATGTCGGCGCCGGCGCCTATGTGTGTGGCGAGGAATCCGCCCTGATCGAATCGCTCGAAGGCAAGCGCGGCACACCACGCATTCGGCCGCCGTTTCCGGTCGAGCAGGGTTACCTGGGCCACCCGACTATCGTCAACAACGTCGAGACCTTCTGCGCCGTCGGACACATCGCGCTGCGCGGTGGAGCATGGTGGGCCGCCATCGGAACGCGCCAGTCCACCGGGACCAAGATCCATTCGGTATCGGGCGATTGCGAGCGCCCTGGCCTGTACGAGTATCCGTTCGGCACCCGGATCGGGCGGATCCTGGACGACTGCGGCGCACACGACACCCAGGCGGTGCAGGTGGGCGGGCCGTCGGGGGTATGCCTGTCGGCGTTCGAGTTCGGCCGGCGCATCGCGTTCGAGGACGTGCCGACGGCTGGCGCCTTCATGGTGTTTGACCGCAGCCGCGACATGTTCGATGTGGCGCGCGGTTTCGCGCACTTCTTCGCGCATGAGAGCTGCGGTTTTTGCACCCCGTGCCGGGTCGGCACCGAGCTGGTGGTCAAGCGCATGGACAAGCTCGCCGCCGGGCAGGGCTCGCGCCACGACATCGACGTGTTGTTCGAACTCGACAAACTGATGCATACCGCGACCCATTGCGGCCTGGGGGCGAGCGCCTGCAACCCCCTGCGCGACACCATCCTGAAATTTCGACCGGCCTACGAGCGCCACCTTAAATCGCTGCATTTCGTGCCGGGTTTCGACCTGGACGCCGAGTTGTCGATCGCGCGCCAGATGACCGGCCGCGACGACGCCGGAGCGCACCTGGAGAACCATGCATGACAGAAAGCGACAGCACCGGCAATACCTTCTCGCTCGACGGCGAAGATGTGCCCTTCATGCCCGGCGACACCATCCTGCAGGCGGCCACACGGGCCGGACGTTATGTGCCGCATCTGTGCTGGCATCCGGACTTCGCGGCGCACGGGTCATGCCGCGTGTGCAGCGTGAAAGTCAACGGCCGCGCCGGCGCCGCGTGCACGGTGCGCGCCAGCCCGGGGCTGGAGGTGCAGAGCAACACCGAGGAACTGAACGGCCACCGCAAGACGCTGCTGCAGATGCTGTTTGTGGAGGGCAACCATTTTTGTCCGAGTTGCGAGAAGAGCGGCAACTGCCTGCTGCAGGCCACGGCCTACGACGTGGGCATGGAAGGGCCGCATTTCGAGGAGTTCTACCCCGCCCGCCCGGTGGATGCCAGCCACCCCGACATCCTGCTGGACTTCAACCGCTGCATCTTGTGCGAATTGTGCGTGCGGGCCAGCCGCGATGTCGATGGCAAGAACGTGTTTGCGATCGGCGGGCATGGCATTGGCACCCACCTGCTGGTGAACAGCGAGAGCGGCCGCCTGGCCGATACCGAGATGGCGCTGCGAGACCGCGCGGCCGAGATCTGCCCGGTGGGCGTGATCCTGCCCAAGCGGCGTGGCTTCGCGATCCCGATCGGGCAGAGGCGCTTCGACATCCTGCCGGTCTCAGAACAAGTGGAGACCGGCACACCATGATGCAGCCCGATGACGCGCATGCGCCGCGCAAGTTCAAAGTGGCCACCGTTTCGCTGGCCGGCTGTTTTGGCTGCCACATGTCGTTCCTGGATATCGACGAGCGCCTGTTCGAACTGATCGAGCACATCGAGTTCGACCGCTCGCCGCTGACCGACATCAAGGAAGTGGGCCACTGTGATATCGGCCTGATCGAAGGCGGCCTGTGTAATGCCGAGAACGTGACGGTACTGCGCGAGTTCCGGGCCAAGTGCAAGACGCTGGTGGCCGTGGGTGCGTGTGCGATCAACGGCGGCCTGCCGGCGCAGCGCAACCGCCTGGATCTGCGCACCATCCTTACCGACGTCTATGGCGCCCGGCACGGCCTGAGCGCCGGCAGCGCCGTTCCCAACGACCCGGAGTTGCCTTTGCCACTGAACAAGGTGCATCCGATCCACGAGGTGGTGCATGTGGACTACTTCCTGCCGGGTTGCCCGCCGTCGGCGGACGCCTTCTGGACCTTTCTCAACGATCTGATGGCGGGACGCACGCCGCACCTGGGCCATGGCCTGATCCACTACGACTGAACACCATGCATCCGCTTGAAACCGCTGCCCAGCCAGAGGGCCTGCGTCGCGTCGCGATCGACCCGTTGTCGCGGGTCGAGGGCCACGGCAAGGTGACGATCCTGCTCGACACCGACAACCGGGTGCAGCAGGTGCGCCTGCACATTGTCGAATTCCGCGGCTTCGAGAGTTTCATCGAGGGCCGCCCGTATTGGGAAGTGCCGGTGATGGTGCAGCGTCTGTGCGGCATCTGCCCGGTCTCGCACCACCTGGCCGCCGCCAAGGCCTTCGACCGTGTCATCGGTGTCGTTGCGGCCACCGCCTCGGCCGAGAAAATCCGGCGCCTGATGCATTACGGGCAGGTCATGCAGTCCCATGCACTGCACTTCTTTTACCTGTCCTCCCCCGACCTGCTGTTCGGGTTCGACTCGGAGGTGAACCGGCGCAACATCGTCGGCGTGGCGGCGGCGCACCCCGAACTCGCGCGCAAGGGCGTACTGCTACGCAAGTTCGGCCAGGAGGTGATCCGCGCCACGGCCGGCAAGCGGGTGCACGGCACCGGCTCCGTCCCCGGTGGTGTCAACAAGCACGTGAGCCAGGAAGACCGGGCGCTATTGCAGCGCGATGTTGTCCAGATGACGGCCTGGGCGCAAGACGCGGTGGATGTCGCACGGCAGCTGCATGCGCAAAACCCGGCGTTGTATGACAATTTCGGAAGCTTCCGGTCCAACATGTTGTCGCTGGTGCGCGCCGACGGCGCCATGGACCTGTACGACGGCGTCATCCGGGCGCGCGACGCGTCGGGCCGGGTGATCGTCGATGGTGTCAGCGACCAGGCCTACCTCGACCTGATCGAGGAAGAGGTCAAGCCCTGGACCTACATGAAGTTCCCGTTCCTGCGCAGCCTGGGGCGTGAGGTCGGCTGGTACCGCGTGGGCCCGCTGGCGCGGGTGCAGAACTGCGACTTCATCCCCAGCCCGCTGGCCGAGGTGCGGCGGCGCGAGTTCATCGCCTGGGGCCGTGGCGAACCGGTGCACGCCACGCTGGCCTACCACTGGGCGCGCATGATCGAACTGCTGCATTGCATCGAGGTCATCGCCGAACTGCTCGACGACCCCGACATCCTGTCGGGCGAACGCATGGCCAGCGGTACGCGCCAGCGCAGTGGCGTGGGTGCGATCGAGGCACCGCGCGGCACACTGATCCACCATTACGAAGTGGGTGACGACGATCTGGTCACGATGTGCAACCTTATCGTGTCCACCACGCACAACAACCAGGCCATGAACGAAGCGGTGCGTGCGGTGGCCCGTGACCATCTGGACGGCCACGTGCTCACCGAAGGCTTGCTCAACCACATCGAGGTGGCGATCCGGGCCTATGACCCCTGCCTGTCCTGCGCCACCCATGCCCTGGGCCAGATGCCGCTGGACGTGGCGCTGGTGGACGCGCATGGCGTGTTGCTCGACCGGTCGCTCCGGTCGCAGGACGGGGACTTCTTGCATGGCCTCGACACACCGGCGGGATGTCCCCCATGACCCGGGAACGTCCCGTGGTGGCGCCGCTACTGGTGTTCGGCTGGGGCAACCTGAGCCGGGGCGACGACGCGCTCGGGCCGCTGCTCATCGAGCGCCTGCGCGCCGGCCGCGCGCAGGATGCTTGCGCCGAGCTGCTGGATGACTACCAACTGCAGGTGGAACACGCACTGGACCTGGATGGTCGCGCAAAAGTGCTGTTCGTCGACGCCAGCATGGTCTGTGGCGCGCCGTTCGAGGTGACGCAGTTGCGGGCGCGGCGCGACACCGGCGCCAGCAGCCACGCCATGTCACCTCAGGCCGTGATGCAGGTGTTTGCCGACGTGCTGGGACGAGATCCCCCGCCATGCACCCTGCTGGCGATCCGCGGCGCGTCGTTCGAGCTCGGCGATGCGCCGCGCCCTGAGGCGCTGGCGCACCTGGAAGCCGCCGTGCAGTGGGCGCGGGCATGGTTGGCCGATACCACCGTCGCGCCGGAAACGGCGCCTTCGCCATGCATGAACTGAGCCTGGCCGACGGAGTCTTGCGCATGGTCGAGGCCAGTGCTCGGCGCGAGCATTTCACGCGTGTCGCCCGGTTGCGGCTGGAGGCCGGCGTGCTGGCCGGGGTCGAGGCCCACGCCCTGAGGTTCGCGCTCGACGCGATCCGACCCGGCACCTGCCTGGAGGGGGCGCAGATCGAGATCGACGAACCGCCGGGCCGTGCCTGGTGCGCACCGTGCAGTGCGGAAGTGGGTATCGACAGCCGCTTTGATCCGTGTCCGCGATGCGGCGGGTATCCTCTGCGGGTGCTCGGTGGCACCGGCTTGCGGGTGCTTGACCTGCTGGTCCTGGAACACTGAAGGAGCAAGCCATGTGTGTGGTGTGCGGATGCAACGTTGCCCAGGGCCATGGTGCCGTCGCAGCCGTAACGCCGGGCGCGGCGGCCCCGGCCGACCTGCACTACGGCGCCGGTCCGGCCGGCGCGTCGGTGGTCGGCCTGAGCCAGGCGCGCACCATCCGGCTCGAGGCCGACGTGCTGGGTGCCAACCAGCTACTCGCAGATCGCAACCGGGCGCACTTTCTGGCCCACGGAGTGCGCGCCGTCAACCTGTTGTCCAGCCCGGGCTCGGGCAAGACCACACTGCTGTGCGCGACCATCGCAGCGCTGCGTGGGCGCGTTCCTGGTTGGCCCTTGGCCGTGATCGAAGGCGACCAGCAGACCCGACTGGACACCGATCGCATCCGTGCTGCGGGTGCCCCGGCGGTTCAGGTCAACACCGGCCGCGGCTGCCACCTGGATGCGCAGATGGTGGCGGACGCCTTTGCGCGGCTGGATCTGCATACGCATGTGCATCAACACGGGCCAGCGCAGGCGGACAACCACGTGCGCGACCACGTGCACGACCATCAACACGACCACCATGATGCTCAAGGACACGGACACCAGGCGGTGCCAGCCGGTGGCCGGGCCCTGTTGTTCATCGAGAACGTCGGCAACCTGGTGTGCCCGGCCCTGTGGGATCTGGGCGAAGCGGCCAAGGTGGTGATCCTGTCGGTGACCGAAGGTGCGGACAAGCCGATCAAGTACCCGGACATGTTTGCTGCGGCCAGCCTGATGGTGATCAACAAGATCGACCTGCTGCCGTATGTCGACTTCGACCTGGCCCGCTGTATCGGCTTCGCGCGGCGTGTGAATCCTGCGATCGGGGTGTTGCAGCTCAGCGCCACGCGCGGCGATGGTCTGGGCGACTGGGTCGACTGGCTGCTGCAGGCCGACGGCGTGCCGGGATCGGTGGCGTCAGCCCAGGCGGCGCAGGAAGATGCTGGCGCGTTGCGCGCGCGTATCGCTGCGCTGGAAGCCCAGCTTGCCGCACTGCAGGGACGCGCATGAATCCGCTGAGCCACGCAGTTCGACTGCCGCACGCGGCATCCGCGCGGGTGCTGGCCTGTGGGGCCCATCTGAAGAACCGGGCCTGTCTGGTCGAGGGTGACCGAGTTGTCTGGTCCGAGGCGCATGGCGACCTGGATGGCGCCAGCGCTCGCGCGGCCCTGCTCGCATCGGTTGACGACCTGCTGGCGCGGACCAGCGGGCCGGTGCACGCCATCGCCTGCGACCTGCACCCGGATTTCTTCAGCACCCGCCTGGCACACGACCAGGGTCGGCGGCTTGGTGTTCCGGTGATGGGTGTGCAGCACCACCTGGCGCACGTCGGCGTCGTCCTGGCAGAGCACGGTGTGGCCGACGCAGCGCTGGGGGTGGTGCTCGACGGAATGGGCCTGGGCCTGGACGGTAGCGCCTGGGGCGGAGAGCTGTTGTGGGTGCCACGGGCCGACGCGGCACAAGACTGGCAACGCCCGGGCCATCTGGCACCTTTGCGCCTGCCCGGGGGTGAGGTTGCGGCGCGCGAACCCTGGCGGCTGGCGGCGGCCGTATTGTTCGGTTTGGGGCGTGGTGACGAGATCATGCCGGTGTTCGGGCCCGTGGTCGGCGAGAGCGCAGCGCGGTTGCTGCATGGAATGTTGCAACGGCAGTTGAATTGCCCGTCCAGCAGCAGCGCGGGTCGCTGGTTCGACGCGGCTGCAGGCGCCCTGGGCATTTGCGTGCGCCAGTCGGCCGAGGCCGAGGCCGCGCAGGCGCTCGAGGAACTCGCGGCCCGGTGGCTCGCGACGCACGCCAACTTCCAGGTCGACTGGCGGTCGCTCGATCTCGCGCCAGTGGTGGGTGGCCTGTTTGCATTGCGGGCCACCGGCGACGACCGTCGTGGCGCGGGCGCGGCCCGGTTTCATCTGGCGCTGGCATCGGGCCTGGCGCATGCGGTAGCGGGCCAAGCGGTTGCACGCCATGGACCGCGTGTGGTGCTGGCTGGCGGTTGCTTCGCCAATCGGGTGCTCGCGCACGCCCTGCGCACCGCCCTGGTGGGCCGTGGACTGACGGTGCTGGAGCCGCTCGAATCCGGTGGTGGTGACGCGGGTCTGGCACTTGGGCAGGCATGGATGGCCGCGCGGCAGCTGGCCGGGCAGGCCGTGGGGGCCACAGTCGCGCCCGTGGCCCTGGAGCACTGAGCATGTGCCTGGCCCTGCCCGCCCGCATCGTCGCCCTGGTCGGCGCCGACAGTGCCATTGTCGACATGGGCGGCGTGCGCAAGCAGGTGTCGATCGCACTTGTACCCGGGGTGAATGCCGGTGATTACGTGATCGTGCATGTGGGTTATGCCATCGGCACGCTGGACGAGGATGAGGCGCAGGCCACACTGGCACTTTTCGCCGAACTCGCGCGTGGTGCGGCATGAAGTACGTGGACGAATTCCGCGATGCTGCCCTGGCGCGCAACCTGGCTGCGAGCCTGCAGGCCGAGGTTGACCCGGTGCGCGACTACAGTTTCATGGAATTCTGCGGTGGCCACACCCACGCGTTGGCGCGCCACGGCGTGGTCGACCTGCTTCCTGCGCGTGTGCGCATGGTTCATGGGCCGGGTTGCCCGGTGTGCGTATTGCCGATTGGGCGCATCGACATGGCCATCGGCCTGGCGCTGGAGCGCGGCGTGTTGTTGTGCACCTACGGCGACGTGATGCGGGTGCCGGCCTCGGGCGGCCTGTCGTTGCTGCGTGCCAGGGCGCGAGGCGCCGACGTGCGCATGGTCTATTCGCCGGCCGATGCCTTGCAACTTGCGCGCGAGCACCCGCAGCGCGAGGTGGTGTTTCTGGCCATCGGTTTCGAGACCACCACCCCGCCCACGGCGCTGGTGGCGCGCCAGGCCGTGCGCGAAGGTCTGAACAACTTCAGCATCCTGTGCTGCCATGTGCTCACGCCGAGTGCCATCACCCATATTCTGGAGTCACCCGAGGTTGCGCAGTACGGCACGCTGGCGCTGGACGGATTTGTCGGGCCGGCGCATGTGAGCATCGTGATCGGCACCGCACCCTACGAGCCTTTCGCCAGGGCCTGGCGCAAGCCGGTTGTGATCTCCGGCTTCGAGCCGCTGGACATGATGCAGTCGATCCTGATGCTGGTGCGCCAGGTCAACGAGGGGCGGGCCGACGTCGAGAACCAGTTCACCCGTGCCGTGGACCGCGCGGGCAACCGCGCCGCCCAGGCCGTGGTGGCCGAGGTGTTCGAACTGCGCGAGAGCTTCGAGTGGCGCGGGCTGGGTGAGGTGGCGCACAGTGCCCTGCGCCTGCGCCCCGGCTTCGCCGCTATCGATGCGGAGCGGCGCTTCGGGCTGCACTACCAGGCCGTGCCCGATCACAAACAGTGCGAATGCGGCGCGATTCTGCGCGGGGTGCGCAGGCCGACAGACTGCAAGCTTTTCGGCACCGTGTGCACGCCTGAAAACCCGATGGGATCGTGCATGGTGTCGAGCGAGGGTTCGTGCGCGGCGCACTACACCTATGGACGCTGGCGGGATATCCCGGTCATGGCTGCATGAGGCATCCTGTGCCACTCGTCGCCCTATCGGCTCAGGCAAGCGGCGCTGGTGCTGGCCACCACCGGACGGGTCGTCCATGACGGTTCCAGGCAACACGGGGTATCTGCGCCCACTCGACTTCAGGCGGGGGGTGATCGACATGAACCACGGCGCCGGCGGCCGGATCGCGGCGCAACTGGTGCAGGAATTGTTTGCGCCGGCGTTCGACAACGCGTATCTGCGTCAGGGCAACGACGGGGCCTTGTTGCCGCTACCGCCAGGTGACCGGCTGGTGATGGCGACCGATGCGCACGTGGTGTCGCCGCTGGCCTTCCCCGGTGGCGACATCGGCAGCCTCGCGGTGTACGGCACCGTGAATGACGTCGCCATGCTGGGTGCCAGGCCGCTGTACCTGAGTGCGGCCTTCATCCTGGAAGAGGGATTGCCGCTGGCCCAACTGCGGTCAATCGTGGAGTCGATGGCGAAGGCCTCGCGCCGATGTGGCGTACCGGTGGTCACCGGCGACACCAAGGTGGTCGAACGGGGCAAGGGCGACGGGCTTTTCATCACCACCACCGGGGTGGGTGTAGTGCCACAGGCGCGTGATATCGGAGGCGCGAACGCGCGCATGGGTGATGTAGTGCTGTTGTCGGGCAGCATCGGCGAACACGGCGTGGCGGTGTTGTCGCAACGGGCGTCGCTGGATTTCGGGACGGCCATTGTGTCCGACAGCGCACCGCTGCACGACCTGGTGCGCGGCCTGCTGGCGGCCGTGCCGGAAGGTGCGGTGCATGCGCTGCGTGATCCCACACGGGGCGGCCTGGCGACCACGTTGAACGAAATCGCGCAGCAGTCAGGTGTCGGAATGATGCTGCAGGAAAACGCCATTGCGGTACTTCCTGAAGTAGCAGCCGCCTGCGAAATGCTGGGGCTGGACCCACTCTACATCGCCAACGAAGGCAAGCTGGTGGCGATCGTGGCGCCTGAGTGGTCCGAGGCCGCCCTGGCGGCGTTGCGCGCCGATCCCCTGGGCGCGCGGGCCGCTCGGATCGGCGTGGTGTGTGCAGATGCCCAGGGTTTCGTGCAGATGACCACCGGCCTGGGTGGGCGCCGGGTGGTCGACTGGTTGAGTGGGGAGCCGCTGCCGCGGATCTGCTGACGCAGCAGGCGCTGCCGTCGGCGTGCGCGGAGCGGGCTGGCTCAGTTGCCGGCGTTGCGCAGTGCGGCGATGCGTTCTTCGATCGGTGGGTGCGTCGAGAAGAGCTTGCCGATGCCCCCTGCGATGCCCATGGCCGCGACGCTTTTCGGCAGTTCGCCCGGCTGCATGCCACCCAGGCGTGCCAGCGCATTCATCATCGGTTGGCGCCGGCCCATCAGCTGCGCTGCGCCGGCGTCAGCGCGGAACTCGCGATGCCGCGAA
>JANOUM010000126.1:0-2497 GCA_031416855.1 Rhodoferax sp.
ACCCAGCTACCATAGGTGCTCACATCCACCAACAGGATGCTGCCGTTGCGCCAATCGATGCGGGCATGGGTGCGCGACACCCGTGGGTCGTTCACGACAAACTCGGCTTGACTGACCCGCCCGATGTGGATCGGTAGCTGGAACGACCGGAATCGCTTGCGGACGTCCACCCAAACCAGTTCAATCTCACCGCCAAGGATGTCGCGCTCGAGTTGCTCGTCGTCCGGTGCGAGCGTGGCCTGCATGGTCAGGAAGTCGCTACTGGCGTCGACATGCCATTCCACCTGAAACACCGGACAAGGTTCGGCGCGCCCCCGGATCATGATCGGCCCCAGCGGCCGGAAACGCACGCCGTCGGACTCGACAGACTTTTCCAGTGAAAAGTTGTTGGCCCAGATCTGGTGCGGACCGGACAGATCGCTCAGGCGGGACGCCACGTTGACCGCGTCGCCGTAACAATCACCGTCAACAAACTCCACTTCGCCACGCGCCACACCGATCCGGATCGGCATTCGGGTAACCGAGGAGGAACTGGCGATTCGCTTCTGATGGCTGCGCTGGATGTCGACCACCGCAGCAATGGCATCCGGCGCGTTGGGAAACACCGCCAAGACGCCGTCTCCCAAGGTCTTGACCACTCGCCCCTTGTGCGAGGTGATGATGTCGCTGATCCATTGGGTCAGCCCCGTGACGACTTTGGAAGCGCGCGCGCTCCCGATCGTCTCGAAGACGCCAGTGCTGCCCATCAAATCTGCGAACACGACGGTAGTCTGGTCACTCATTCACTGAAACTTTCCACTTCCTGGTAGACAGTCAGTTTAGACCATCGGCATTCGATCCGTCCGGCAAACGCAGCTTCAGCCAATCGCAATTTCTGCCGAAAATATGCAATTGAGGTGTACGGCCAAGATTTGGTGGCCAGGGCCTGCTATATTGCACTGCAACATTTTCTGAAGGGGTAAACCATCGATGCTGTACCAACTGTACGAAACACAACGTTCCATGATGGAGCCTTTCTCTGACCTGGCGAATGCCGCTTCCAAGGTATTTGCCAACCCGCTGTCAATGCTCGGGCAGTCACCGTTTGCACAACGCATGTCGGCGGGTTTCGACCTCATGCACCGGCTGGGGCGGGACTACGAAAAACCCGAGTTCGGCATCCGGACGGTCGACGTCGAAGGTGTGGCAGTCGCCATCCACGAGCGCATTGAAATCACCAAGCCATTTTGCGAGTTGCGGCGTTTCAAGCGCTTTACAGACGATCCCGCCACACTCGGCCGGCTAAAGGGCCAGCCGGCCGTGTTGGTGGTGGCACCACTCTCGGGCCATTATGCGACCCTGTTACGCGACACAGTTCAAACCATGCTCAAGGACCACAAGGTCTATATCACGGACTGGAAGAATGCCCGCATGGTGCCGATAGCCGAGGGCGAGTTCCATCTCGACGACTATGTGAATTACGTGCAGGAGTTCATCCGCCACCTGCAGGCCACCTACGGCAACTGCCACGTCATGAGCGTCTGCCAGCCTACGGTTCCCGTGCTCGCTGCGGTGTCGCTCATGGCCAGCCGGGGTGAGACGACCCCGTTGAGCATGACGATGATGGGCGGCCCCATCGATGCCCGCAAATCCCCGACCGCCGTAAACAACCTGGCCATGAACAAGAGCCACAGCTGGTTCGAGAACAACGTCATCTACCGGGTTCCGACGAATTTTCCGGGCGCCGGGCGCCGTGTCTACCCCGGGTTCCTGCAGCACTCCGGCTTTGTCGCGATGAACCCCAGCAACCACGCCAGGAGCCATTACGACTATTTCCAGGACCTCATCAAGGGCGATGGCGCGAGCACCGAGGCGCACCGCAAGTTCTATGATGAATACAACGCGGTGCTCGATATGGATGCCGGTTACTACCTTGACACCATTCGGGTGGTGTTCCAGGACTTCTGCCTCGTGCACGGCACCTGGGATGTGCGAGGCGAGGATGGCAAGGTCGAACGAGTCCGGCCGCAGGACATCAAGACCACGTCGCTGTTTTCAGTCGAGGGTGAACTGGACGACATTTCCGGCTCGGGCCAGACCGAGGCCGTTCACGCGATATGCAGCGGTGTGCCGACGCCTCTGCAAAAACATCTGGAGGTCAAGGGTGCCGGCCACTATGGGATTTTTGCCGGCCGCCGCTGGCGTGACGTGGTGTACCCGCAGGTGAAGTCATTCATCCTGAGCTGCCAGCCGCAAAAAGCGACAGAAACACCGGCAGCCCGGGCCCCGGCCGGGAAGAAAATACCCAGGAAGGCCGCTTCCAGCAAATAGACGGCACCATGGCACCGGATGCGGCCCGCTTGCTGGCTGCCCTGCCCCAGACCCAATGCACGCGATGCGGCTACCCGGATTGCGCAGCCTATGCCTCGGCCATCGCATCCGGCGATGCCGACATCAACCAGTGCCCGCCCGGTGGGGCAACAGGTATCGAGCGCCTGGCGGCCCTGACCGGCCGTCC
>JANOUM010000127.1:0-3521 GCA_031416855.1 Rhodoferax sp.
TGGCCGCTCATGGTCTCGGGGTCGAGGAAGGGCTGCACCTGCGCACGTGAGCCCAGGATCACCTGGGCGGCGACCCGCACATAGTCGGGGCCCCAGGGTGTGGACTTCACGACGCCACCCAACGACCGGACGGTCGCCTCGACCAGCGCGTGCACGCAGGTGCTGCGGCCCGCTGCCTCGAGTTCATCCAGATGCCGGTGGCGGATGACATTGATGTAGCGAATGCGCCGCGCCATCAGGGCGCCGACCAAGGCTTCGCGGGATCCGAAATGGTAGTGGGCCGCCGACAGGTTGCTCTGGCCGGCGGCGCGGACGATCTCGCGGATCGACACGTTGTCGATTCCGCGCTGGGCAAACAGGCGCTCGGCGACATCGAGCAGCTGTGTCGGCGTGTCCGCCAGCGCTGCATGCGAGTCGCCCGAAGCCGCACCAGCCATGGCTGGTACGCCGGCGTCAACGCCGCAGCCAAGGCCCTCAGGACAGGCCGCCAGTTCGTGGCGTACACGTGATTGACAGATGCGCATGATTGCATTGTAATTCGCGTGAATTATTTTTTGCAAGCCTGTGCTCTGCGACATCCCATCCAACCCGGCCAGACCATGCCCCCTTCGATTCCTTCCGGCGAACTTTTCGGTGGCGTGATCGCCCGCACTGCGCAAGACTCGACACCCTGGTGGCCGCCCTCGCGCATACCCAAGGGCGCACCCAACGTCGTCATGATCGTGCTGGACGACACTGGTTTCGCGCACCTGGGCTGTTACGGCTCGACGCTGGCCACGCCAAACATCGATGCCATCGCGGCGCAAGGCCTGCGCTACACCGGCTTTCACACCACCGCGCTGTGTTCGCCCACCCGCGCCTGCCTGCTGACGGGGCGCAACCACCACGCGATCGGCATGCGCGCCATCTCCAATTTCGACACCGGGTTCCCCAACATGCGCGGTGCCATCCCGCGCTCGGCGGCGACCCTGGCAGAGATGCTGCGCGACAACGGCTACGCCACCTACGCCGCCGGCAAGTGGCACCTGGCCCCAATGGCCGAATGCTCGGCCGCCGGGCCCTTCGCCAACTGGCCGCTGCAGCGCGGCTTCGACCGCTTCTACGGCTTTCTCAATGGCGAGACCGACCAGTTCACCCCCGAACTGGTGTGCGACAACCACGCCGTGGTCCAGCCGCGCTCGGTGCAGGACGGCTACCACTTTTCCGAGGACGTGGTGGACCAGGCCGGCGGATTCATCCGCGACCTGAAGTCGCTGGTGCCCGAACGGCCGTTTTTTTTGTACCTGGCATTTGGCGCGATGCACGCACCACACCAGGCACCGCAGGCCACCCTGGACAAGTACCGCGGCCGCTTCGACGCCGGCTGGGACGTCGAGCGCGAGTGCTGGTTCCAGCGCCAGAAGGAACTCGGAATCATCCCCGCCAATACCCATCTGGCGCCGCGCAATCCCGGTGTGCGTCCCTGGAACGAGTTGTCGGTCAACGAGCAGCGTTTTGCCGCCCGCTTGCAGGAGGCTTTCGCCGCCATGCTGGAACACACCGATGCGCAGATCGGCCGCCTCGTCAGCCACCTGCGGGAGTTGGACAGTTGGGACAACACACTGTTCATGCTGCTGTCGGACAACGGCGCCAGCCAGGAAGGCGGGGCCACCGGCGTCCTGGACGAGATGCGCTACTTCAACGGCATGCGCGAGGACGTGGATGCCGCCGTGCTGCGCCTGGACGACATCGGCGGCCCCAACAGCCACAGCAACATCCCCTGGGGCTGGGCACAAGCCGGCAACAGCCCGCTCAGGTGGTACAAGCAGAACACGCACGGTGGCGGCGTGCGAGACCCGCTGGTGGTGCACTGGCCCGGGCACCTGGCCGGCCCCGGCCAGACGCGTTCGCAGTTCTGCCATGCGATCGACATCGCGCCCACGGTGCTGGCGGCCATCGGCATTGCGCCGCCCGACACGGTGGCCGACGTGCCGCAGATGCCGGTGCATGGCATCAGCCTGCTGCCGAGTTTCGGCGATGCGGCCGCGACGCTGCCGCGCGGCGCGCAGTACTTCGAGATGTTCGGCCATCGCGCGCTCTGGCGGGACGGCTGGAAGGCGGTGTCGCGCCACAAACACGGCGTGCCCTACGAAAACGACGTCTGGGAGCTCTACCACCTGGACAGCGATTTTTCCGAATGCACCGATCTGGCGGCGCAGCAGCCTCAGCGGCTGCAGGAGATGGTCGCGCTGTGGTGGCGCGAAGCCGAGCAGCACGGCGTACTGCCGCTGGACGACCGCGGCGCGGCCGAGATGTTTCGCGCCTCCCGCCGGCCCGACATGCCCACCTCGCGCCGGCGCTTCGTGTATTACCCGCCGGTGTCGCACATCGCCGCCGACACCTGCCCCTCTGCGGCGCGCAGCTGGCGCACCGAGATCGACCTGACGCACCCTGCAGGCACGGCGGATGGCGCGCTGGTGGCGCGCGGCACCATCAACAGCGGGTTCGTCCTGTACCTGCACGGTGGCAAGCTGCACTTTGACTACAACTGCTTTCACGAACACACGCACGTCGTGGCGCCACAAGCGATCACGCCTGGCGAGCACCGGCTGACGCTTGACATCTTGCGCCACGCCGACGGTGGCGCCGACGTCTCGCTGTCGATCGACGGCGAGGCGCAGGCCAGCGCCCGAATCCCGAAACTGCTGTTTGTCTTGTCCAGCATCGGCATGGACCTCGGGCGCAGCCTGTCCCCGGTCAACGACGACTACCAGGCCCCATTCATTTACCCTGGGCGCATCCAGCGCGTGGTCTTCGAGCTCGAGGACAAGGCCAGCCGCGGCGAGATCAAGGCCGGCATGCGCGCCGAGATGACGCGCCAATAACAGGATCCGTCGATTCCCCCTTTCACCCAGGACCCTCTCATGCAAGCTTCCATCGACAGCGCGCTGGCCGCGCGGATCGACTCCCTCTCCAGCATCTTCACGCCACGATCGATTGCCATCGTCGGAGCCTCCGACACAGCTACCAAGATCGGCGGCATACCGGTCGACTTCCTCAAACGCTTCGGTTACGCGGGCGCCATCCATCCGGTCAACCCGAAGCCCGGTTTGGTGCAGGGCCTGCCGTCCTTCAGCACGCTGCAGTCGATCGGTGCACCGGTGGACCTGGCGATATTCGCACTACCGGCCAACCTGGTGCCGGCCGCCCTGGACGACGCCATTGCGGCGGGCGTGCGCGGCGTCGTGCTGTTCAGCTCCGGTTTTGCAGAGGTCAGCGTCGAGGGCGCCGGCCTGCAGGCGCAACTCGGCGACAAGGCGCGCGCCGCCGGTGTGCGCCTGCTCGGCCCTAACTGCCTGGGCGCCATCAACCCGGGCCACAAGGTCTATGCCTCCTTCACACCGGCACCGAATGCCGGCCTGGTCCGGGCGGGCGACATCGGACTGGTGAGCCAGTCGGGTGCGTTCGGCGCCTATGCCTACTCCCTGGCGCGCGAGCGCAACATCGGCATCTCGCAGTGGGTCACCACCGGCAACGAGGCC
>JANOUM010000128.1:0-21046 GCA_031416855.1 Rhodoferax sp.
CGACATTTTCTCGTCCGGTTCCGGCGTGGCATTCCACGTCCGCCAGACCGGACGCTACCTGGGCGGATTGCCGGGCCTTGCGGCGAGCGAGCGTACCACCGTGCTGCATGCTGCCGGCATCGTCACGGTGCTCGATGGCGAGGTCCGCGCGGGCCGGGTCATCCGTGACCGTGCAGGCTTGCGCCGCGCGCTGCTGGCCGCATGACATCGGCCCCGTGCGGCACGCTTTCTGACACAAGGAGAGAAACTTCATGCGCGTACTGATCACAGGAGCCAGCCGCGGCATCGGGCGCGCCGTGTGCGCCAGGCTGGCGCGCGACGGCGCACAGGTGGCGGCGTGTGCATCGGCGCATGGGGACGAACTGAATGCCCTGGTCGCGGAGATCCGCGGCGCGGGCGGGGTGGCGGTTCCGCTGCTCGGTGACCTGCGCGACGGCGCCACGCCGGCGCGTCTGGTGGCTGAAGCGGCAGCCGCATTGGGCGGGCTCGACGCGGTGGTGGGCAATGCCGGCATCTCCTCGCCCGGCCCCCTGGCGACACTGGACGTGGCCGAGTGGGACCGCGTGTTTGCAGTCAACCTGCGCGCCCAGTTCCTGCTGGCCCAGGCCGCCTATCCGTGCTTGCAACGCAGCCGAGGCAGCCTGGTCACCATCGCCTCCATGTCGGGCGTGCAACCCTATGCCGGCATCGGTGCCTACAGCGCCACCAAGGCGGCCCTGATCATGCTGACCCGCCAGCTGGCCCAGGAGTGGGCGGCGGACGGCATCCGCGTCAATTGCGTCTCGCCGGGGCTGGTGCGCACACCGCTGACACAGGCGGTGTACGACCGGCCCGATGCCCGCAGCGCGCGCGAGGCGCTGGTTCCGGTGCACCGGATCGGCGAAGCAGGGGCCGACATCGCCGGCACCGTCGCCTTCCTGCTCGGGCCGGACGCCGCCTACATGACCGGGCACAACCTGCTGGTCGACGGTGGCCTGCTCGACTCGGTGCAGACCCATCTGGCCGGCCGTCCGCGCACCGGCTCCTGAAGAACCGAGGCCACCATGTCCGATGAAGTGCTTGTCATCCGCGAAGGCCACACGCTGGTGGTCACGATCAACCGTCCGCAGGCCCGCAACGCGCTCAACCGCGCGGCCTCCGAAGCCATCGCCCGCGCCATGGACCAGCTTGACCAGGACCCGGCACTGGTGATCGGCATCCTGACCGGTACCGGCGCGCACTTTTGCGCCGGCATGGACCTCAAGGCCTTTTTGCAGGGCGAGCGCGTCGAACTCGATGGGCGCGGCCTGGCCGGCATGACCGAAACACCGCCGCGCAAACCGGTCATCGCCGCGGTGGAGGGATATGCCCTGGCGGGCGGTTGCGAACTGGTGCTCGCCTGCGACCTGGTGGTGGCCGCCGACAACGCCAACTTCGGCATCCCGGAGGTCAAGCGCGGGTTGATCGCCGGCTCTGGCGGCCTGATCCGCCTGCCCCAGCGCATCCCGCGCCAGATCGCGCTGGAATACGCGCTGACCGGTGCCATGCTGCCGGCGAAGGAGGCGCGGCAGTGGGGCCTGGTGAACCGCCTGACTGAACCCGGCAAGGCGCTGGACGGCGCACGCGAACTGGCGCGTGTGATCGCGGCCAACGGGCCGCTCGCGGTGCAGATGACCAAACGCGTGATGGCCGAGTCACCTAATTGGCCGGCGCAGGAACTGTGGACTCGCCAGCGAGAAATCCTTGAGCAGGTGATCGGCAGCGTCGATGCGCGTGAAGGGGCGCTGGCGTTTGCCGAAAAACGGGAGCCGCGCTGGAAGGGGGCTTGAGCAGGGGACCTGCCGGGGTGGATGCGTGGCGCTGGTTTTGACCGACTCGGGGCCGATCAGGCGGCTGGGGACCCGCAGCAGCGCCCCCTGGACAGCATCCCGGCGCTCGGCGAGCAGCACGCCGAGCGCAAGCTCCTGCCACGTCATGGCAGCACCCCCTGATTCCCGGAAGTGTATGCAAGTTACCACAGACGCTGGTGGCCAGCGCGCAACCAACCAGCCCACGCACGGGGCGGCGTTCGATCACGCGAGGAGATGCGAGCGGCCGCGCGCTTACCAGGGCGCCGTCGAGAACCCACCGTCCACCGCGATGATCTGGCCGGTGATGTAGGCCGACGCGCGCGAGGACAGAAATACCGAAATGCCCGCCATGTCGTCCGGTTCGCCCAGGCGGCCCATCGGACACTTGGCGCGGAACTCGTCGCCGCGCTCTTCCAGCGTGGCCGCCATCATCTTGGACGGGAACGGGCCGGGCGCGATGGCGTTGACGGTGATGTTCTGGCGCGCCAGGCGCTGCGCCAGCACGCGCGTGAGGTGGTGCACCGCAGCCTTGCTGGTGGAGTAGGCGTAGTTTTCGAGCGCCGGCACGCGGAAGCCGTCGATCGAGCCGACGTTGATGATGCGCCCCGGGTCGCCGGCCACCGCCGACTGTTCGAGCAGCGGTGTGCAGAAACGCGCGAGGTGGAACACCGCCTTGACGTTCAGGGCCAGCACCTTGTCCCAGGCCGAATCGGGGTATTCGGCAAACGGCGCACCCCAGGCGGCACCGGCATTGTTGACCAGCACATGCAGCTTGCCTTCACGCTGCTGGATTTCAGCCGCAAAACGTTCGGCCTCGACCACGTTGGAGACGTCCATCGGCAGCGCGGCGCATTCGCCAAACGCCGACAACTCCGCGATGGCGGCGTCGCAGGTGGCCTTCTTGCGCGAGCACACATAGACCTTGGCACCGGCCTGCACCAGGCCGCGCGAGATCATCAGACCGATGCCCTGGGCACCGCCGGTGACGACGGCGACCTTGCCTTGAAGGGAGAACAGATTTGTCATGGAATGGCCTTTGACGTGAGGAGGAAGGGACGCCAGTCGGTCCGACGAGGCGGCTGGCGCGAACCCGCACGTTAGCGATCCAGCCGACGGCGAACACGCGCACCAAATATTCTACTTCCAGGTAGAAATTTATTGTTATTGGTAGATTTGTATGGCGCATAGGTAACGCTTGCTTGGGCCCGCTGTGGACGTGCGCAGTTTCGGAGCTGCGTTCTAAATATCAGGGTAAACCCATATTTACTGGCAAGTATAAAAATCGTACCATTTTTGAATAAATATTTTATTTGGTTAGACCATAAATGCGCATCCACTGGTTCCAGACGGGTCACTGACATGGACGCCGTCGTCCTCGAGAACCTGCTGCAGCGCCTGGTTACGGGCATCCTGGTCGGCAGCATGTACGGCCTGCTGTGCACCGGGCTCGGCATGATCTTCGGTGTCATCCGGGTGATCAATTTCGCCCAGGGCGAATTCATGATGCTCGGCATGTACGCGACCATGATCGTCGGGGCGGTGATTGCCGCCACCTTCGCCCTCGGCCCGGCCGCCGGCGCCTACCTGGCGATCATCGTGGCGGCGCTGGTGCTCTCGGGTGTGGGCTGGGGCTTGCAGCGCTATCTCGTTTCGCACGTCAGCGGCGAGCGCGTCGTGGGCAGCGATAACGAGGGCCACTTCGCGCAGCTCATCCTGACGCTGGGACTGAGCCTGGTGGTGTCCAATATGGCGTTGATCGTCTTTGGCTCCTCGCCGCGCACGGTCCAGTCCACGCTGGCGTCCTCGTCCTGGACGCTGGGCCCCTATACCAAGGATGCGATCACGATTTTCGTCAACCAGGCGCGCGCCATCGGCTGCCTGGGCGCCATCGCCGCGAGCATCGGGCTGTACCTGTTTGTGCAGAAGACCCGGGCTGGCACCTCGATGCGTGCTGCGGCCGACAACCCGACGGCTGCCACCATCGTCGGCATCGACGTGGAGAAGGCCTACGCCCGCGCGTTCGCCATAGGCACCGGCGCCACCGCGCTGGCCGGCGGCCTGATCGCAATGTATTACCCGTTCCATCCGTACATCGGCTTCGAATTCGTGATCATCATGTACGCCGGAGTGGTGCTGGGCGGCATGGGCAGCATGCTGGGCGCGTTCTGGGGCGGTTTCACCATGGGGCTGGTGCAGCAAATGTCGACCTACTTCCTGCCGTTTCAGCTGCAGAACTCGACCATCTTCCTGCTGTTCCTGGGGATTGTGCTGCTGCGTCCCCAGGGCCTGTTCGGCCGCAGTGTGGAGCGGGTCTGATGCTGACCAGCCTGTTCAAGGGGCCGGCACTGCTGATGATCGGCGTGGTCACGCTGGTGATGGCACTGGGCGGCCTGCTGATCCGTGACCCGTACTACCAGCTGATCCTGAGCACGATCCCGATCTGGGCTTTGGTCGCCCTGACCTGGAACCTGTTCAGCGGTTACACCGGCCTGATCTCCTTTGGCCATTCGACGTTTTTCGGCCTGGGTGCCTTCGCCGTTGCGCTGCTGGCGATCAAGCTTGGTGTGTCGCCCTGGATCGGACTCGTCGCTGCAGCCTTCGTGGGTGGCCTGGCCAGCGTGCTGATCGGCGCAATTACCTTCCGCCTGCGCGGCCACTACTTTGCCCTGGCGATGCTGGCCTATCCCTCGCTGTTTATCTTCCTGTTCGACTGGATGGGCTGGCAGGAACTGACCTTCCCGATCCGGCGTGCGGATCCGATCCTTTTCATGCAGTTTGCCGACCCTCGTATCAACACGCTGATCGGTGTCGCCTTCATGGCGCTGGTGCTGTTGCTGACGCTGGTCGTGGAGCGCTCCCGGTTTGGCCTGGCCATGTTGTCGATCAAACAGAACGAACTGGCCGCCGAGGCGGCCGGCATCGACACCTTCCGCATCAAGATGCTCGGGTTTGTCACCAGTGGCGCGCTTGGTGCACTGGCCGGGGGCTTCCACGCCGTCGTGCTGCAGGTGGTGACGCCGCATGGCGTGTTCGGAACCGTGGTCTCGGCGCAGGCGCTCATCCTGACGCTGTTCGGCGGCGTCGGCACCCTGTGGGGGCCGGTCATCGGCGCGATGGTACTGATTCCGCTGACCGAGGGCCTGCGCGCGCAGCTCGGGCACATCCTGCCGGGCATCCAGGGTGTCATCTACGGCTTGACCATCATGCTGGTGATCCTGCTGGCACCCGAAGGTGTGTTCTGGAAGGTGCGTGACTTGCTGGCCCGGCGCCGCCGGGCGCCGACCCGAACCGATTCCGCGCCGGTGGCACGCCATCCTGTCGCGGGGGAGCTGGTGCCGGTGGCCCGCACGGCAGTGCCACGCGGCGAGGTGTTGCTCAAGGTGTCGGGTCTGTCGAAATCCTTTGGTGGGCTGAAGGCGGTCCAGGATGTCAGCTTCGAAGTGCAGCGCGGCGAAATTGTCGGCATCATCGGTCCCAATGGCGCCGGCAAGACGACGCTGTTCAACCTGATCAACGGCTTCCAGAAGCCCGGCGCCGGCGGTGCGGAACTGGCCGGGAAATCCACCGCCGGTCTGCGTCCGAACCGGCTGTGCCACCTCGGCATGGGTCGCACGTTCCAGGTGGCACGTCCGTTTCAGCGCATGAGCGTGCTCAACAACGTGGTGGTGGGTGCGCTGGCACCCAGCCACGGCGGCGCGCAGGCGATTGCCATGGCCCGCACGGCGCTGGAGCTGGTTGGGCTGCACGCCCGGGCCCACGAACTCATCAGCGGCCTGACCAACCTGGAGTTGCGCCTGATGGAGCTGGCACGGGCGCTCGCATCCCGGCCGCAATTGCTGCTGCTCGACGAGACCCAGGCCGGTCTCGGCGCGGCCGAGGTCGAGGAGATCCTGCTGGTGATCCAGCGCCTGCCGGCAGCCGGCGTTACGGTGCTGATCATCGAACACACCATGCACGCGATGACACGCCTGGCGGATCGCTTCATCGTGCTGGACCACGGCCAGGTAATCGCCCAGGGTCCGCCCGCGACCGTCATGGCCGACCCGGCAGTCATCAAGGCCTATCTCGGCAAGAAATGGATGGACCTGCATGCTGCGGCTTGAGGGCGTCAGCGCGGCCTACGGCTCGATCCGCGCGCTGAGCGGCGTGTCGCTGCAGGTGGATGCCGGCCAATTCGTGGCCATCGTCGGCCCCAATGGCGCGGGCAAGACG
Organism: Rhodoferax sp.; assembly: GCA_031416855.1. GTDB lineage: Bacteria > Pseudomonadota > Gammaproteobacteria > Burkholderiales > Burkholderiaceae_C > CAISIP01. Next base: position 6,042 of record JANOUM010000128.1, read on the forward strand.
ACCTTGTTCAAGACCATCTCTGGCCAGGTGGTTCCGGACGCCGGCAGCATCATGTTCGACGGGCAGGACCTGCTCCGGCTGCCGGCCCGGGCGCGAGCCCACCTCGGGATAGCCCATGTGCCGGAGGGTCGCCAGGTGTTCGGCAACCTCACCGTGCTGGAGAACCTGGAGATGGGTGCCAGCACGGCTCGGGGCCGTACGGACTGGGTACTCAACCTTGAGCGCTGCTTTGCGCTGTTCCCGGTGCTGGCCGAACGCCGCACGCAATTGGCAGGCACCCTGTCCGGTGGCGAACAGCAAATGCTGGCGATCGCGCGCGGGCTGGCCTCGTCGCCGCGCCTGCTGCTGCTCGACGAGCCGTCGATGGGCCTGGCGCCGATCGTCGTCGACATGATCTTCGACCGTATCCAGGAGCTGCACCGCGACGCGCGGCTGGCCATCCTGCTGGTCGAGCAACGAGTCGTGGAGGCGCTGGAGCCCTGCGACTGGGCCTACGTACTCGATGTCGGCCATTGCGTCGCCAACGGACCGCCGGCTCAGATCATGGGCAATGCGCGCATCCGGCAGGCCTATCTCGGCATCAACCCATCCCCCCCCCTGCAACCTGAAGGAGACACTCGATGAGCAAGCAACCTATCAGCCGGCGCACCGCGCTCGGTTATTCCGTCGCGGCCGCTGCGGGTGCCTATGTTGGCAGTGCGTCCGCCCAGGCGCGCACCGTCAAGATCGGCACCGTGGTTCCGCTGTCCGGTCCCTGGGCGTCGATCGGGCTCAACATCAAGGCCGGTGCCGAGATGGCCATCGAGGAGATAAACGCCTCCGGAGGCATCAAGTCCCTGGGTGGCGCGAAGCTGGAACTGGTCGCCGCCGACGCAGAGGACTCGGTCGAGAAGGCCAAGAATGCGGCGCAGCGCCTGCTGGCGCAGGAACCCACACTCATCGGCGGTTTTGGCGACGCACTCAGCGGCATGACGCTGGTGGTTACCGAATTGACGGAGCGCGCGGAGCTGCCCTGGATCACCCAGACTTTTGCCGACGCGCTGACCGAACGCGGCTTCAAGTACCTGTTCGAGGCGGTACCTGTGGCGAGCATGCAGGGCCAGCTGGCCCTGCCCACCGTGATGGAATTGGCCAAGCTCACCGGCGCGGTGCCCAAGACGGTGGCGGTGGTGGCAGATACCAACCAGGCGATCCAGGGCATGGTCAAGACCTGGCGTGAGGGTGGGTTCGACAAGGCTGGCCTGACCCTGCTGTCCGAGAAGCCCTACACGCCGCCGATTTCCGACGCGACAGAACTGATCGCCAACCTGCGCCGCAACAAACCCGACATCCTGTTCCTGATGCCGTCGGCATTGCCGGACCTCAAGCTGATGCTCGACAAGCTGACCGAGTTGGGCCTGGGGCGCGACGTGCTGCCGACCTTCGCCGTGGCCGGCCCCAGCGCCACGCCGGAACTGCTCAACGTGGCGGGCGCCAAGAGCCTGGAGAACTTCTTCAGCATCAACTCCAACTGGCCAGGCAAGCGCCACCAAGAACTGGTGGCGCGTTTCAAGGCCCGTACCGGGCGCCCTTGGATGACCTCGCAGGGCATCGATGGATTCGGCCAGATCATGATCTACCGCGAAGCGCTCGAAAAGACCGGCGCGGCCGACCGCCGGAAGGTGGCCGATTTCATCCGCAAGATGGACACCACCACGGGGGCCGCCGAGTATTTTTCCGGCCCACTGAAGTGGGACGAGCGGGGTCGCCGAATCGGTGCCGGGCTGGTCATCGCCCAATGGCAGAACGGCCAGCCGGTGCCGGTCTTCCCGGCTGCGATCGCCACGGCCAAGCCGGTCTGGCCTGGCAAGTCCTAGGCCATCGCGGGCAACAATCCCATCGGCACCCGGGCTTGCACATGACGAGTGGTTTCGACGGACGGCAATTCGTGGTCACGGGTGGCGCCGGGGGCATCGGACAGGCCTGTGCGCGCGAGTTGCTGGAGCGCGGCGCCCATGTGCTGCTGGTCGACCTGGACACGGCGCGTCTGCAGTTGGCCGTCGCTGCGCTGGGCGGTGGCGCGTGCCTGGCAGCCCATGTGTCGTCACTGGCTTCGGTCGCGCAGGCCGCAGCAGCGTTGGACGCCGCCGGCCGGCCGGTGTTCGGCCTGATCCACATGGCGGGCGTGTTCGAGCCTGACCCGCTCGACCCGGACGACCATTCAGCCTGGGACCGCGCCATAGCCGCCAACCTCACCAACGGCTACGACCTGGCGGTGGCCTACCAGACGCGGCGCGATACCGGCGCGGTGGGGCGGATCGTGTTCTGCAGTTCGGGTGCCTACCGGCGCGGCGTGCCGGGCCGGGTGTCGTATTCGGCGGCCAAGGCCGGTGTGGTCGGCCTGACGCGCGGCCTGTCGCGCCAGTTTGCGCCGCATACGCTGGTCAACGCGGTGGCTCCGAACGCGATCCGCACGCCCATGACCGATGCGGTCTTTGGCGAGCGCGGCGACGCCATTCTCGCGACCATCCCGCTGGGTCGCTTCGGCGAGGCTCAGGAGGTGGCGGCGGTGGTGACCTTCCTGTGCGGCCCCGGCGCGTCCTACCTGACCGGGCAGACGATCAACGTGGATGGTGGCGCATGGCATTCCTGAAATCCGGGAGCGCTGGCCGCTTCCGTGCCAGAGCAGCCTCACAAGCCCGCCGGGCCGGCCCATGGGCAGATGCTGCAATGCGCAGCTTGGAAGAATCCTGATGAGCTGGAAGATCGGCATGCCGAACCTCGGCCACACTATGGAGGTCGGCACCGTGTCGCAGTGGCTCAAGGCCGTCGGAGACGTCGTGGCCAAGGGTGATGTGATTGTCATCGTCGAGACGGACAAGGCGAGTTTCGACGTCGATTCGCCAGGGGACGGCACACTTGCCGAGATCCACGCTGTGGCCGGGACCGAGGTGCCAGTGGGCGCGTCGATCGGCCTGGTCCTGGCGATCAACGAATCGCTTGTCTCGCCGCCGCCGCAATCTACGCCGCAGGAGTCCATTCGCCCGCCACCGGCTGCCGTCGAAGCGCCGCCGGCAGACACCTCCCGCGCCGCGCGCGGGCGTATTTCGCCGGCGGCACGGGTGCTGGCTGAGGCGCTGGGTGTGCAGTGGGAGGGCCTGCGCGGGTCGGGCGACGATGGCATGCTGACACGCGACGACATCCGGGCCCTGGCCGCGTCCGGAGAGGCCAACCCCCGGCCGCTGCCGCTGTCGCCGATGCGCCGCGCCATCGCGCAGGCGACCGAGCATTCCTGGCGTTCCATTCCGCATGTGCCGCTGCAATCCCGTGCCGAAGTGGACGTGTTGCGCGCGTCCGGGGGCCGCAGCCTGACTGCAGCTATCGTGCGCGCCTGCGCACTGGCGCTGCGGGAGCACCCAGCGTTTAATGGCTGGCTGGTCGACAACGCCTTCCAGCCGGGGCGGCACGCCGACATCGCGCTGGCCGTGTCCACGCCCGGTGGCCTGGTGACGGCCGTCGTTGCGCAGGCCGAATCCAAATCGGTGCGGACGCTCGGCGAGGAGATCGGCACCCTGGCCGCGCAGGCGCGTGAAGGGCGCCTGGACGGCTCACGGATGACCGGTGGCTCGTTCACCGTCAGTTCACTCGGGCGCTGGGGTGTCGATGCCTTCACGCCGATCATCGCGGCGCCGCAGGTGGCGATCCTGGGCGTGGGCCGTGTCAACCGGGTGGCGCGCGAGGCGGCCGACGGAGGCGTGCGTTTCGCGAGCGAGATCGGGCTGACACTGGTGTTCGACCACCGCGCCAACGACGGCGTCGAAGCAGCGCGGATGCTGGCCAGCATCGTGGCCTACCTCGAGCAACCCGACCGACTGGAGCTGTACACATGAGTGAATCGAATTTGGCACCCGAGATGCTGGTGGGTTTCTGGCGCGACATGCTGCGCATCCGCCTGTTCGAGCAGGCGGCGCTGTACCAGTCTTCGATCGGCAAGATTTACGGCGCCTTGCACAGCTACGAGGGGCAGGAGTCGTGTGCGGTCGGCGTCTGTTCGGCGCTGCGCGACGGCGACTACGCCGCGTCGACACACCGCGGGCATGGGCACACCCTGGCGATGGGCGCCCGCATGGACCGCATGATGGCCGAACTGTTCGGCCGCATCGACGGTTACTGCAAGGGCAAGGGCGGCTCGCTGCACATCGCCGCCCTGAGCGCCGGCATGCTGGGCGCCAACGGTATCGTAGGTGCCGGGTATGCGATTGCCGCCGGCGCGGCGATCAACGCCCGGGTGCGCCGGGATGGCCGGGTGTCGGTGGTGTTCTTTGGCGACGGCGCACTGACACGCGGCACCTTCCATGAAGTCATGAACATGGCCAGCCTGTGGAAGCTGCCGCTGCTGCTGGTGTGCGAGAACAACGAGTACGCGCAGTACATGCACTGGTCGCAGACCATGGTGTTCGACAACATCGCGGGGCTGGCAGCCAATTACCACATGCCGGGTGTCGGGCTCGACGGCAACGACATCCGCGCCGTGCACCTGGCCACGACGGCTGCTGTGGCGCGCGCGCGCGCCGGGGACGGTCCGACGTTGCAGGAGGTGAAGACCCAGCGGTTCCATGGCCACTCGTCCGGCGACCCGCAGGCCTATCGCAGCAAGGCTTCGGTGGAGGAACTGCGGCGCTCGCGCGATCCGATCGCGCGGCTGGAGGGTGAACTGCTGGCCCGGGGACTGCTGGGTGAGCGCGCGGCGCTGGCAGCACAGGTCGAGGCTGAAGTGGCGGCGTCGGTCCACTTCGCCGAGGCCAGTCCGTACCCGCCCGATGAGGAAGTGGCCCGCGATGTATACGCCTGACGGAGACGCAACATGCGCGAAATGACCTATAGGGACGCGTTACGCGAGGCGCTGGCCGAGGAGATGCAGAGCCAGGCCGGCATGGTGATCATCGGCGAGGACCTGCTGCCGGGCGGTGGTACCTTCGGCATCCACCAGGGACTGGGCGAGCGCTTCCGCGACCGGATTTTCGAGGCGCCGATCTCCGAGGCCGCCATCGTGGGTGCCGCGCTCGGAATCGCGCTCACTGGCGGGCCAGCGGTGGCGGAGATCATGTACTCGGACTTCATGACGGTGTGCATGGACGAGATCGTCAACCAGGCCGCCAAGATCCGCTACATGACCGGAGGGCAGGCGCGGGTGCCGCTGGTGATCCGGACGCCCTACGGCATGACCAAGGGTATCGCGGCGCAGCACTCCCAATCACTGGAAGCGTGGTATGCCCATGTGCCCGGCCTGCGCGTGTTGATGCCGACGACGCCGGCGGACGCCAAGGGCCTGCTGAAGTCGGCCCTGCGCGGTGAAGACCCGGTCATCTTTCTGGAGCACAAGCTGTTGTACGGGACCAGGGGCATGGTGCCGGATGGGGCCGACGTGCTGGTGCCGATCGGCCGCGCGGCGGTGGCGCGAACGGGCGAAGACGTGACCATCGTGGCCACCGGCCTGATGGTCTTGCGCGCGCTCGACGCGGCGACCCGGCTCCAGGAGGAGGCGGGCCTGTCGGTCGAGGTGATCGACCTGCGCACGGTATCGCCGATCGACTGGGATACGGTCTTCGCATCGGTCGACAAGACCGGAAGAGTGCTGGTGGTCAACGAAGCCACGCTGGTGTGTTCGGTCGCCTCCGAGGTGGCTGCAACCATCGGCGAAAAGCGCTTTCATTCACTGGACGGGCCGGTGCGCCGCATCGGCTCGCCGTTCGTCCCCAAGCCGTCGACACCCGGGCTGGAGAAGCTGGCCTACCCGTCGACCGATCTGATCGCGCGCACAGCGCTGGAGATGGTTCCGGGAAAGCGCCCGAAGCAGTAGCCGGGAGCGCCATGGCACGGGTTGCAGGAAAAATTGCGTTGGTCAGTGCGGCATCGAGCGGCCTGCTAGAGTGCCGGTGCACGTCCGGCACCTACCTGGCGATCGGCGGCAGGTATTTGGCGCGCTGGCCTCGATCAGGGGCGACAAAATAATCAACGGTGCGACGCACCTTACACAACGGAGCCAGACATGATTCATGAATTGCGTGTGTACCGCGCTTTGCCCGGCCGGATGCCGGCCCTGCTCAAGCGCTTCGAGACCAAGACCGTGAAGATATGGGAGCGCCTGGGTATCCGGCCGGTCGGCTTCTGGACCACGATGATCGGGCCTTCGCATCTGGAACTGGTGTACCTGCTGGCCTGGGAGTCGCTGGAGGAGCGCCAGCGCCAGTGGGATGCCTTCCAGGCCGACCCGGAATGGCAGCAGGCCTGGGCGGATTCCGAGAAAGACGGAATCATCGTCGGCAACGTGGCGTCATCCCTGCTGAGCCCGACAAAGTTTTCCGCGCTCCGGTAGTGCGCCGCGCGGGCATGGTGCAGGTTTCGGGGGTGCTTGAAAATCGGGCAGCCGTGCAGATCAAACAAGAATATACTTATCGGTAGATATTTGTTTTTATTGGTATGTTGATCGGGCATCGCAGGCATTCATGCCGGCGCGACGCCCGAACTGAAAGGACGCAACAAGGTGGGTTCGGATAACAATCATAGGGTGGCCGCCGCCAGCAGGGATCCGTTGGACGCCGTGGTCGTGGGTGCCGGGTTCGCCGGCCTGTATGCCCTGCACCGCCTGCGCAAGGCCGGCTTCGATGCGCGGGTTTTCGAGAAGGCCGGCGATGTGGGTGGCGTCTGGTACTGGAACCGTTATCCGGGTGCGCGCTGCGATGTGGAGAGCATGCAGTATTCGTTCTCTTTTTCCGAGGACCTGCAACAGGAGTGGCGCTGGCCCGAGCGGTTTGCGGCGCAGCCCGACATCCTCGCCTATGCGCAGCATGTGGCCGAACGCTTTGATCTGCGCTCGGGCATCACCTTCGGCATTACCGTCACGCACGTCCATTATCACGAGGCGAAGGGGCTGTGGGAGGTCGGCACCGACGGTGGCGAGCGGGTCTGGGCGCGTTTTTGCATCATGGCCACCGGTTGCCTGTCGTCCACCCGCATGCCGCAGATCGAGGGCATCGACGATTTTCAGGGCCCTACCTTGCACACCGGCGCCTGGCCGCATGAAGGGGTGGATTTCACCGGCCAGCGGGTGGGCGTGATCGGCACCGGCTCGTCCGGTATCCAGGCCATTCCGGTGCTGGCGCAGCAGTCCGGGCAGCTGTTCGTGTTCCAGCGTACCGCCAACTTCAGCGTGCCAGCGCGGAATGCGCCGATGGACGACGCCTACGAACGCTCCTGGAAGGAAAACTACGCCGCACTGCGCGAGCGTGCACGTGTGGACACCACGTCCGGCACGGTGTACGAGAAAAGCAGCCGCAAGGCGCACGAGGTCGACCCCGATGAACGCCAGCGCGAATACGAGCGGCGCTGGCAGTTCGGCGGTGTCAACTTCATGCATTCCTTCAACGACCTGATGCTGGACCTGCGGTCCAACGAAACCGCAGCCGATTTCGTCCGCTCGCGGATTCGGGCCACGGTGCGCAAGCCGGAGGTTGCCGATTTGCTGGTGCCCACGGACCATCCCATCGGCGCCAAACGCATCTGCGTCGATACCGACTACTTCGACACCTTCAACCGCGACAACGTGACCCTGGTAAACCTGCGTGCCACACCGATCGAACGCATCACTGCCACCGGCGTCCAGACCACCCAGGCCCATTACCCGCTCGACAGCATCGTCTTCGCCACCGGATACGACGCCATGACCGGTTCCCTGCTGGGCATGGATATCCGCGGACGCGCGGGACAGACGCTGGCACAGGCCTGGCAAGCCGGCCCGCGCACCTACCTCGGGCTCATGGTGGCGGGTTTTCCCAACCTGTTCACTGTCACCGGTCCTGGTAGCCCGTCGGTGCTGGCGAACATGATCTTCGCGATCGAGCAGCATGTGGACTGGATCGTCGGGTGCATGTCCGAGCTGCGCTCCCGCGATGTGGAATGGATCGAGGCGCGCCGGGACGCGCAGGACCAGTGGGTGGAGCATGTCAACACGATTGCCGCGGGCACCGTCTTCCTGCAGGCCAACTCCTGGTATGTCGGCGCCAACGTGCCGGGCAAGCCGCGTGTCTTCATGCCCTACGCCGGCGGTGTGGTGCCTTACCGCCGCAAGTGCGACGAGGTGGTCGCCCGGGGTTACGAGGGGTTCATGCTGGCGCCGCACGCTGCTGCGGCCCAGTCGGCGGCCGTCGGATGAGCAGCGTGGTGGTGCGATCGCTGGTGCGCACCGGTTTCCCGCGCCCGGACCGGGAAACCGTCGAACGGATCGCCCGTGCCGACGTGACACGGCTGAGTGAATTGGTGGGGCGCATGTACACCATGGATGGCTCGGTCCTGCCGCTGGGTGGCCAGGCACTGCCAGTGGCGGGTGTCGCCTGCACCGCCAAATGCCCGCCGGGCGACAACCTGGGGCTGGTCAAGGCCCTGACGCTGGTGGAGCCTGGCGATGTGCTGGTGGTCGACGCGCAGGGTTTCGGCGACTGGTGCCTAGGCGGTTTCCAGTTGCTGCGCCACGCGCGCGAGCAGCGCGGGCTGGCGGGGCTGATCGTCAACGGTGCCTACCGAGATGTCGTAGAAGCGCAGCAGGCGGGGTTCCCGGTCTATGCCACCGGCATTGCACCATTTTCCGGCCCCAAGGCCGGCCCGTGCGAAGTCAACGTGCCGGTGTGTTGCGGCGGTGTGATCGTGCAGCCGGGCGATATCGTCGCGGCCAGCACCGAGGGGATCGTCGTCGTGCCGTTGCGCAGCTTGCGTGCCGTTGCGGACGCGCTGCTCGCGTCGTCTGCGGCGCACGGCGACCCGGACGCCCTGCGCAAGGTGTTTGCCCTGGCCGACACGATGGACCACGACGTCGAAGTGGTCCGGGCGCCGGGACCATGAACCGTCTCGCGACCGTTGCCTGCGCGGGATGTTGCTCGCTCACAGGAGACGAACTTGTTATCGACGGTGGATGCACCGCCCGCTGAACGCACCCATACAACTACCTGGAAACCACCCCATGCCAAACGACAACTGCAACAACCCGGACGGACCACCAGTCTGGTTCATCACCGGCTGCTCCACCGGTTTCGGCCGTGAACTCGCCAAATGCGTGCTGGCGCGCGGCGCGCGCGCCGTGCTGACGGCCCGCGACAAGGCCCGGGTCGCCGACCTGGCACAAGGCCACGCCGAACGCTGCCTGCTGCTGGATCTAGACATCACGGATTCCACGCAGATCGCCGCCGCAGTGCAGGCGGCGCAGGCCCGCTTTGGCCGCATCGACGTGCTGGTCAACAACGCGGGTTATGGCTACCAGGCGGCGGTCGAGGAAGGTGACGACCGGGAAATCCGAGCCCTGTTCGATGCCAATGTGTTCGGCCTGTTCGCCATGACGCGTGCCGTCTTGCCTGGCATGCGGCACAGGCGCGCAGGGCATGTGATGAACATCACCTCCGTGGCCGCTCTGGTGGGTTTTGCGGGCTCGGGTTATTACGCTGCATCCAAACACGCGGTCGAAGGCTGGTCGGACTCGCTGGCGGTCGAGGTGGCACCGCTGGGCATTCGGGTGACCTGTATCGAGCCCGGCCCGTTCCGCACCGATTTCGCCGGGCGCTCGTTGCGCCAGACGCCGACGCGCATCGCCGAGTACGACCCCACGGCCGGCGTGCGCCTGCGCGGCACGGTCGACGGCAGCGGCAGCCAGCCCGGTGATCCGGTGCGCGCCGCTGAAGCCATGGTATTGGTCAGCGAACACCCACATCCGCCACGGCATCTGGTATTGGGCGCCATCGGTGTAGCGGCGGTCACCACCGTGCTCCAGCGCACCCTGGCCGAAATTGAGGCCTGGCGTGCGACCTCCGTGGGAGCGGATTTCCCGACGCCCTGACCGATTCGCCGGGTGTCCGGGCCCGGTGGCGGTTCGTGCCAAGGCAGGTGTCAGGGTAATCCCTAGTATTACGCAAAATGGTCTGACAATAAAATAGCTCAACAATTAATCTATATCCGGGCTGCGGTGCGTCCAGCGCCAGCAAACCGGATCCTGGGGAGACATGGATGGATCTGCACCGCTCGGCACATGCACAAGTTACAAGCCCCGGGATCGGGACGCTGCGCGCCTGGCCGAGGCTGTTGCGCGCAAAGTTGGCAGTTGTTGCGTCCCTGGCGGTCGTGTTCTGCCCGGGGGGTGCACACGCCCAGGCGGCTGCCGACGCCTTCCCGTCGCGGCCGGTGCGCATCATCGTGCCTTTCGGCCCCGGCAGCGGCACCGACCTCGCCACGCGACTGATCGCCCAGCATCTCGAGGCCGCGGTCAAGCAACCGGTGGTCACCGACAACCGGCCGGGTGCGAGCGGGTCGATCGCCGCATCGGCCGTGGCGCGTGCAACACCTGACGGCTACACGCTGCTGATGGGCACCAATTCCACGCATGGTGCGAACTCCGGCCTGATCGCCAAGCTGCCTTATGACCCGATCAAGGATTTCGTGCCGGTTGGCCTGGTGGGCATCTTCTCCAGTTTCCTGGTGGTCAACCCGGCCCTGCCGGTGCGCACGCCAGCGGAACTGGTCGCCTACGGCAAGGCCAACCCCAAAACCCTTACGTTCGCGGCCGGCAATACGTCGAGCCTGATCATGGGCGAGATGTTCAGCCGTGGCGTCGGCATCGAGATGCTGCGCGTGCCGTACACCAGCAACCCGGCGGGGCTGACCGATGTAATTGCAGGTCGTGTCTCGGTGATGTTTCCCGACATCGGCTCCAGCATCGCCCATGTGAAGGCCGGCTCGGTGCGGGCGTTGGCCGCGGTGACGCTCGGCGAGCGCAGCCCGCTGGCGCCGGACCTGCCGACGGTGGCCGAAACGGTGCTGCCGAATTTCCACTTCATCGGCTGGATCGGCCTGTTCGCGCCAGCCGGCACGCCTGCGCCGGTGGTCGCCAGGATCTCGGCGGACATGCAGAAGGTCATGGCCCTGCCCGAAATCGGCCAGCGCTTCCAGCAGATGGGTGCCGAGGCCAAATGGATCGGCCCGGCGGAGTTCCGCACCTTCGTGGGCAACGAAGTGACGCGTCTGCCCAAGATCCTTGCCGATATCGGCGTGCAACCGCAGTAATACCGATGGCCCTGCACCCCGTCATCCAGCAGTCGCTCGCCTTGGCTGCGGGATTGCCCGCGTACAGCGAGATCCCGATTGCGCAGGCGCGCGCGCAGGCCATGGCGCCCTACCTGGCCTTGAAGTCGCCGGTGGAAGTAGCGGCGGTGCGCGACCTGGCCATCGACGGGCCGGGCGGACCGCTGCCGCTCCGGGTCTACACGCCGGCGGGCGTCGGCCCGCACCCGCTGCTGGTGTTCTTTCATGGCAGCGGCTTCGTGGTGCTGGGGCTCGATTCGCACGACGACCTGTGCCGGCGCCTGTGTGCCGGCGCCTCCTGCGTCGTGGTCTCGGTCGACTACCGGCTGGCGCCGGAGCACAAGTTTCCGGCGGCACCCGACGATTGCCTGGCGGCCACGCGGTGGGCGGCTGCCCATGCGCAAGCATTCGGCGCCGACACATCGCGCATCGTCCTGGCCGGCGACAGCGCCGGGGGCTGCCTGGCGGCCGTGACGGCGTTGCGCCTGCGCGACGAGGGCGGCCCTGCCCTGCACGGACAGTTGTTGTTCTACCCGGTCACCGATTACCCGTCCGTGCTGCCGCAGTCCTACCGCAGCTACGGCACCGGCTACGGCCTGACCAGCGCCGGCACCTTGTGGTTCTGGGACCAGTACCTGCCGCACCCCGGTGCCGCCGCGCATCCGCACGCCTCGCCCCTGCGCATGGAGACTGCGACAGGCCTGCCGCCGGCGTTTGTGGTGGTGGCGGAGTACGACGTGTTGCGCGACGAGGGCGAGGCCTATGCGCGCCGGCTGCAGGCGGCCGGCATTGCCACCGTGTCACGGTGTGCGGCGGGCATGAACCACGGGTTCCTCAAGTACGCTGCATCCATCCCTGAAGCCGCAGCCGCGATCACCTATGCCTGCGACTGGTTGTCCGCCACCTGGGGCCGCGAGCCGGGCGCCGCCAGGCCTGCTGGCTCACCCCGCCAGGACCTGTCATGAGCAAGCTCCTCACCAGCGACCAGATCGCCAGTTACCGCGAGGACGGTTTCGTCTCGGGCATCGATGTGATGACGCGGGACCAGGCCCACGGCTTCCTGCAGGCCCTTGAAGCCGCGGAGGCATTGCAGGGTCAGCGCTTGGTCAAGGGTTCCAACTTCAAGCCGCACCTGCTGTTTCGCTGGGCCGACGAGCTGGCCTACCATCCGCGCATCCTGGACGCGGTCGAGGACCTGATCGGGCCCGACATCCGCATCCTGTCGTCCACGGTTTTTCCCAAGATGCCGGGAGACGGTAGCTTCGTCGGCTGGCACCAGGATGGCACCTACTTCGCGCTGGAGCCCGACAACGCACAGCTTGCGGTCTGGCTTGCACTGAGCGACGCGCCGATCGAGGCAGGCTGCATGGAAATGGCCGTGGGTTCACACCGGCTGGGTCAGCTCAACCATGCCGAGGTGGCATCGGAAAAACACATGCTGTCGCTGGGCCAGACGGTGAACGCGCCATTCAGCCAGGAGCGCAAGGCCTTCACCCCGCTGCAGGCCGGGCAGATGTCGATCCACCACACCCACACCATCCACCGCTCCGGCCCGAACCGGTCGGGCCACCGGCGCGTCGGCGTGACACTGACCTACGTGCCGGCCCATGTCGCCGTGCGTGGGAACGTCAAACCAAGCGCGGCACTCGTGCGCGGTAGCGATCGCTGGGGGCATTTCCAGCACGAGCCGCGGCCGCAGGAGGACTACGGCATACAGGAGCGCGCATTCCAGCAACACGCCAATGCGTTGTTCCGGGCCGTCTACGACGAGGAGCGCAAGCGCTACTCGTCGGCGCGGCCGGCACTCACAGCCCAGGACCAATGAGCCATGCTTGAACTGTCATCCGTCTCCGTACCCAAGGCCGCTGATGTGCTGGCGGGGATTCTTCGCGAGAAAATCCTCGAAGGCGATCTGCAGGAAGGGGCCGGCCTGCCCAATGAGCGCGACCTCGGCGTGCAAAGCGGCCTGTCGCGCGCCTCGGTGCGCGAGGCGCTGCGCATCCTGGAGGGCGAGGGCCTGATCGCGACCCGTACCGGGCGCAACGGTGGCTCGGCGGTGCTGCGCCCGAGCAGCGCCACCATCGAACGCTCGGTGGCCATTTTCATCCGAGGCCAGCGCATCCGCTTCGAAGCCGTGCTCGAGACCCGCGCCGCTATCGAGCCGCCCTCCGCGCGCTTCGCCGCGCTTCACCGCACCGATGCCGACATCGCCGAGATCGAGCGCTGCCACGCCAAGCTCAAGCTGGCGTCCGAGGCGGGTGACGTCGCCGCTTACGTGCGGGCCAATCTCGACTGGCATGTGGAAGTGGTACGGGCCAGCCACAACGAACTCCTGATCGCGTTCATATCGGCGGTATCGCAGTCGGTGTACGTGGCCACCGACGTCGAAGGATTCAATTCGATCGAGGTGCGCAATGCGGTGATACGCGCGCACCAGCAGGTGATGGATGCCATCAAGGCGCGCGACGGGGACGCCGCGGCGCGTCGCATGGCGCGCCATGTCGGTGCCTATATCACCGACATTCAGCAAACCCAGGTCCCGCTTGTCACCGACAAGCCCAAGGAGAAACAATGGCAGGCGTAGTAGGCATCGACGTTGGTGGCACGTTCACCGACCTCTATTATTCTGGCGACTCGAAGCAGCCGCACAAGATCCTGAAGGTGCCCACCACACCACAGGACCCCTCCATCGGCATGCTCAATGCGCTCAAGGCTGCGGGCCTCGGCCCCGACGACCTCGATGCGATCCTGCATGGCACGACGATCGCCACCAACGCGGTGATCGAGCGGCGCGGAGCGCGCTGCGCGCTGGTGACCACCACCGGTTTCCGGGACATCCTGGAGCTCGGCCGGCGTGACCGCCCGACCATGTATGGCCTGGAGGGAACCCATGAGCCACTGGTGCCGCGCGACCTGCGTTTCGAGGTCGACGAACGGCTCGACTTCGAGGGCAAGGTGTTGCTGGCGCTGGACGTCGGCGGTCTGCGCGCCGTCGGCGAGGCGCTCAAGGAACTCCAGGTCGAGTCGGTGGTGATCGCCTTCATGCACGCCTATGCCAATCCGGCGCACGAACTGCAGGCGCGCGACATCCTGGCTGCAATCAACCCGGCCTGGGAACTGGTGGTGGCGACCGATGTGGTGCGCGAGTACTACGAGTTCGAGCGCACCAGCACGGCGGTGGTGCAGGGTTACCTGCAGCCGCTGGTGGCGCGCTACGCCAAGAACCTCGCGATCCAGCTCAAGAACTGGGGCTACCAGCGCGACGTGGCGATCATGCAATCCAACGGCGGCGTGGCGCCGCTGCGCCAGCTCGGCGCGCGTTCAGCCTACATCGTGCGCTCCGGCCCGGCGGCCGGCGTGATCGCCGCGGCACGTCTGGCGGCCGAGGCCGGCTTCACCCACATCATCACCGGCGACATGGGCGGCACGAGTTTCGACGTGGCGGTGGTGATCAACGGCGAGCCCAAGGTGGCCGAGCTGACCAACCTGGATTTCCGCATTCCGCTGCGCCTGCCGATGATCGATGTGCATACCATCGGCGCCGGTGGCGGCAGCATCGCCTACCTCGACCGCGGCGGCATGCTGCTGGTGGGGCCGCGCAGCGCGGGTGCCGTGCCGGGACCGGTGGCCTACCGGCGCGGCGGCACCGAGCCGACAGTTACCGACGCCAATGTCGCGCTCGGCCGCATCAACCCCGACAGTCCGATGAACGGGACCGACGCCAAGCTCGATGTCGAGGGCGCACGTGCCGCCGTCGCGCGCCTGGGCCAGCAGATGGGCCTGGGCCTGGAGGAAACCGCCGAGGCGATCCTGGCGGTGGTGAACCAGCGCATGGCGGGTCGGATCCGGCTGATGTCGATCGAGCGCGGCCTGGATCCGCGTGATTTCGCGCTGGTGGCCTTTGGTGG
>JANOUM010000129.1:0-3666 GCA_031416855.1 Rhodoferax sp.
AGGGATTCTGGAAACGTGATGCGCAAGGACGGGGCGAGGGAAAGGTCGGTCACGGGAAGCCGGATTATCCCTGCCCGGGCCCGTCCTTCGCCCATAATCGGGTTTTGCCCAGCGTAGCCGATCGGTCCAGCATGTCCGCCGTATTCAATTTCACCTTTGTGCCTTGGTTCCGGTCGGTGGCCCCCTACATCCACAAGTTCCGGAACCAAACCTTTGTCGTTGGTATCTGCGGCGAGGCCATCGCCGCCGGCAAACTGCAGCACCTGGCGCAGGATCTGGCCATGGTGCAGAGCATGGGTGTGCGGATCGTCCTGGTGCACGGTTTTCGGCCCCAGGTGAACGAGCAGCTCCGGGCCAAGGGCCACACCGCGCGTTATTCGCATGGCATCCGCATCACCGACGAGGTGTCGCTCGACTGCGCGCAGGAGGCCGCCGGCCAATTGCGCTACGAGATCGAGGCCGCCTTCAGCCAGGGCCTGCCCAACACGCCCATGGCAGGCTCCACGGTGCGGGTGTTGTCGGGTAACTTCATCACCGCGCGGCCGGTCGGCATCCTGGACGGGGTCGATTTCCAGAGTTCTGGCGTGGTGCGCAAGGTTGACGTGGCCGGCATCACGCGCACACTGGACATGGGGGCGATGGTGCTGCTGTCGCCGTTCGGTTTTTCCCCCACTGGCGAGGCGTTCAACCTGACGATGGAGGAAGTCGCCACCAGTGTGGCGATTGCACTGCAGGCCGACAAACTGATCTTCGTGACCGAGATCGCCGGCATCCGGGCCGACCCGAACGCGCCCGAGAGCGACGACAACCCGATCGATACCGAACTGCCGCTGGCCGCCGCGGAGAAGCTGCTGGCCGCGCTGCCCGATGCGCAGCAGCCCACCGACACGGCGTTCTACCTGCAGCATTGCGTGAAGGCCTGCAAGGCCGGCGTGGAGCGCAGCCACATCGTGCCTTTCGCGCTCGACGGCGCGCTGCTGCTCGAGATCTATGTGCACGACGGCATCGGCACCATGGTGATCGACGAGAAGCTCGAAAGCCTGCGCGAGGCCACGCCGGACGACGTCGGCGGCATCCTGCAGCTGATCGCTCCGTTCGAGCAGGACGGCACACTCGTCAAGCGCAGCCGCACCGAGATCGAACGCGACGTGGGCAACTACACCATCCTGGAACACGATGGCGTGTTATTTGCGTGCGCTGCGCTGTACCCGTACCCCGAATCCAAAACCGCTGAAATGGCCGCATTGACCGTAGCCCCCGAATCGCAGGGGCAGGGAGATGGTGAACGCGTGCTCAAGCGCGTTGAGCAACGCGCCCGGGCCATGGGACTGGAGAGCATTTTCGTGCTGACCACCCGCACCATGCACTGGTTCCTCAAGCGCGGGTTCGTGCAGGCCGACCCCGACCAGTTGCCAGAGGCGCGCCGGCGCCTGTACAACTGGGACCGCAAGAGCCACGTGCTGGTCAAGAAGCTGGGCTGAGTCGGCTACAAAGCCACGACAACCACACGGAGGAACACAACATGAGCTCACTGAATTTCATCGGCGGCGAGAAAGGCGGCGTCGGCAAATCGGTTGCCGCACGCGTGCTGGCGCAATATTTCATCGACAAGGCCCGTCCCTTCGTGGGGTTCGATACCGACCGCTCCCACACCTCGTTCACCCGTTTTTACCCCGACTTCGCCTCGCCGGTCATCGTGGACAGTTTTGAAGGACTGGACCGGATCGCCGGTGTGTTCGAGGAGGCGCCGGCCGAGGGCCCGCCGAAGAGTGTGATCGTCGATCTGGCGGCCCAGACAGCGGCACCTCTGGCGCGCTGGGTAAAAGACTCCGACCTGCTGCCACTCATGGGCGAGATGGGCGTCACCGTCAACTTCTGGCACATTGCGGATGCCGGCAAGGACTCGGTCGATCTGCTGAACCGCCTGGTCAACACCTACAGCCCGGGGCCCAACTACATCGTGGTACGCAACCTGGGCCGCTCGTCCGACTTTTCCCAGCTCGACGAATCGTCGGCACTCAAGAAAGCCCTGGCCATGGGAGGATGTGTCGTCACCCTGCCCCAGTTGCACGAGGCCAGCATGCGCAAAATAGACCGCCAAAACGCCAGCTTCTGGGGTGCCATCCACAACCGCACCGGCCCGGACACCCTGGGCATGCTGGAACGGCAACGCGTGAAGACCTGGTTACGCTCGACCTACGAGGTGTTCGACACCCTGCCGCTCTGAGCCACTGGCATCAACCGGCGACGGCGAACCGGGCCAATGCGGCGAGATCGGGCTCCACACCCAGACCAGGCGCGTCCGACAGGGTCACCCACCCGTCCTGCACCTCGAACGGGAAGACCTCCTGGCGCAGCGGGTTCGGATTGGCGTCGACCTCGGCCCAACCGTCCTCGCTGCCGCAAGCGGCCAGCACGTGCATCGACGCAGCCAGCCCGATGCCACCTGCCAGCCAGTGCGGGCAATACAGCAGCCCACGCGCGATGGCGTGGCGGGCCACAGCCAGCCCGCCGCTGATACCACCCCACTTGCCCACGTCCGGCTGCACAAACCGCAGGCAGGAGGCATCCAGCATGTCGGCAAATGCCGCTTCGCCACGCAGGTTTTCGCCAGCGGCCAGCGGCACCGGGCTGCGTTGTGCCAGCGCGCGCCAGACGCCGACCGGTTGGTCGGCCCCGATCGGCTCCTCGATCCAGATCGGGCGGTACGGCGCAAGTTCGGCAATCCGCGCCACGGCGTCTTCGGGTGTCCAGGCCTGGTTGGCATCACACATGATGACAGCAGCGTTACCCAGCGCCGCGCGCATGGCTGCCAGGTTCGCGATATCGCGCGCGGGACCAAACCCGACCTTCAGCTTGAAGGCCCGATAACCCTCGCTCCACCGGGCCAGCGCGACCTCGGCTACCGCATCGGGCCCGATCCCGCTGGCGTAGACCCGGACCCGACTACGCTGAGCACCCAGAAACCGCCACAGCGGCTGGCCCGCCCGCCGTGCGGCCATGTCCCACAGCGCCTGGTCCACCGCCCCGATGATCTGCGCGAACGGGCCCGGCTCCCCGCATTGAATCGCCATCTGGCGCGTGCGGGCATCGAGCATGGCGCGCACGGTCGCCGGGTCATCCGCTGCCACGCCGCGCAGCATCGGCGCAAACAGGCTGCTGACCAGGCGTGCACGGTGTTCCGCGCCAACCTGGGGAAAGTTGCAGAACACCTCACCCCATCCCCAGGCCCCGTCGCTGGCGCGCAACCGGACGAATACCGCCGGACGGTTGGTCATGGTGCCGAATGCATTGGCCACGGCAATCTGGATTGGCGCCCGAAACACCCAGCATTCAACGGTTTCAATCAGGTGGGCCATATACGTCTATTCATGATGATCGACCAAGTCTACGCCGCACCACGGCCAGCAGGCGATGGCCACGCACCACCGTGGCATGAGTACCACCACAGTAGCGGTGCCGGCCGTCCGTCGCCGGTTGCCGCAAGGGCACTGGGGCCTACCCCAAAAGCGTGACGACACCCACCGCGTGG
Source organism: Rhodoferax sp. (assembly GCA_031416855.1). GTDB lineage: Bacteria > Pseudomonadota > Gammaproteobacteria > Burkholderiales > Burkholderiaceae_C > CAISIP01. Next base: position 3,533 of record JANOUM010000129.1, read on the forward strand.
CTGCCTAGGATGGATCCAGGTCGATACGCATGGATGCCACTGTCGACCGTCACGACGAAAGGACAGCACCTCGATGCCCCTGTCATCTGCCCCCACCAGCGCACCGATGTCGGACGCAAACCCGCCCGACGTTC
>JANOUM010000130.1:0-3381 GCA_031416855.1 Rhodoferax sp.
CATGGCTGAAATCGAGATCGGGGTCCTCACGCGCCAATGCTTGAACACCAGATGCGAGACGCGCGACGCGTTGCGACGCAACGTCAAGGCTTGGGAACAGCACCGCAACAAGCAGCGCAAACCGCTGATCTGGACGTTCACCAGGCAAACAGCCGACGCCAAGCTCAAACGACACTATGTATCGTAATTTATGATTCATGACATTAGCCTGGGCGCTGGCTCGTTGAGGCTCTTGCACGGATGGAAGATCCGTACCGTGCAGGTGCTGCAGATTGCCGCATTGAGTCGCCGGTACAGCACATCGAACACATCGTCCCCGAGCTTGAAGAAGTTGTCGGCCCCGATCTCGTCGAAGGTGCCGCTGCGCCGGAGCATCTGCATCGGCTCGCTTTTCAGGTTGAACAAGTACAGCGCCCCGCCCATCGCGCGCCTGCGCCGCGCTTCCTGCGCCAGCAGGTGGGCGCCTGCCAGGTCGACAAAATTGATGCCCGACGCCACCAGCAACACATGGCGGTGCGCCGGGTTGCGCTGGTCGATCATTTGCAGTGCCTCCTGCAGATGGTTGACCGCACCGAAGAAGATCGAGCCGTTCAGGCGCACGATCTTGAGCTGCGGGCAGTCCGGCAGGCCGGTATCGGTGCTGAACCCCAGGATGTGCTGCGGGTCGGCCGGTTTCACATCCTCCAGGGGTGGCCGCGAGGTGCGGTTGAGGTACAGCATCAGCGACAGCAGCACGCCGATGTATATCGCGAACTCCAGGTCCAGCGTCAGGGTGGCCAGGAAGGTCGCGAGCAGCACCGTGGTTTCGGCACGGCTGGCATGGAAGATCTCGGCAATCTGCTTGCGGTCGACCAGCCCCCAGGCCACCACAAACAAGATGCCCGCCATGGCCGGCAGTGGCAGGTAGGCGGCCAGCGGCGCCAGAAACAGCATGATCAGCAGCAGGAACACCGCCGACAGGATGGCGGCCAGTGGCGTACGGGCGCCGGCATCGTAGTTCAGGCCGCTGCGGTTGAAGGAGCCGCTGGACGCATAACCCGAAAAGAACGCACCGGCCAGGTTGGACAGGCCCTGGCCGATGAACTCCTGGTTGCCGTCGATGCGCTGCCCGCTCCTGAGCGCCACGGCGCGCGAGATCGACACCGCTTCGGTCAGCGCCAGCAAGGCCACTGCCATCGCGATCGGCACCAGCTTCTGGATCGTCTCGGGTGCGAGATCGGGGTGTGACAACGGGGGCAGGCCGATCGTCAGTGCGCCGATGCTGCCGATGCCAGTGCGAGTGGCGCCAAACCAGTGGTTGAGCAGCGCCGCCAGCAGGCTGCCGGCCAGCAGTGCGGCAATCATGTGCGGAAACCTCGGCCACCAGTGCCGCACCAGCAGGCTGCAGGCCACGGTGACCAGTGCCACGCCGGTGATGAAGGGGTTGATTTGGCCAAGCTGGTGCAGCAGGCCATGGAGCACCTGCCATATCGAGGCGCCGCGCCCGATCGGGATGCCGAAAAAGTTGCTTACCTGGCTGGCAGCGATCAGCACCGCCGCGCCGGTCGTGAACCCGACCACCACCGTGTGTGAGACGAAGTTGACCAGGGTGCCCAGGCGCAGCAGTCCCAGCGCCAGCTGGAAGATACCCACCAGCAGGGTGAGCGTCAGCACCAGGCCGACGTACGCGGCGCTGCCCGGCGCCGCCAGCGGGCTCATGGTGGCGAACACGACGATCGAGATCGCGGTGGTGGGCCCCGACACCAGATGCCAGGAGGAACCCCACAACGCTGCCACGATGGCCGGCAGCATGGCCGCGTACAGGCCGTATTCGGGCGGCATGCCAGCGATGGTGGCGAACGCCACGCCCTGCGGTACCAGCACCATGCCACCCGTCAATCCGGCGATGGCGTCGGCGCGCAGGGTCTGGCGATTGAGCAGGGGCCACCAGCGCAGAAAGGGGAGCAGGCGGAAGATCCAGTCGAACGTGGGCATGGTGGCGTATGGATTGGAGCGGCGGCACTCGGAACAAGCGGTGCGGTGTGGGCCCGCTCGCAGTCGATGTTAGCGGGTCGTCGCGGGTGCTACGATTCCTGCCGTGCCCCGCTTCCTCCACACCGCCGACTGGCAGATCGGACGCCAGTACGGCCAGTTCCCGGCCGACGACGCCGTGCCCCTGGCGCAGGCACGCCTGGCGGCGGTCGACACCCTGGCCCGGCTGGCGACGGAGCACCGGGTCGACGCGGTGTTGGTGGCCGGGGATGTGTTCGACGCGCAGACTGTGTCCGACCGCACGATCCGCCAGTTGTTCAATGCGCTGGCGGCTTTTTCCGGCCCGTGGGTGATGATCCCCGGCAACCATGATGCTGCACTGGCCGAAAGCGTGTGGACGCGCGCTGCGCGCCTTGGCGTGTTGCCTGCCAACCTGCATCTGGCGCAGCGGCCCGAGGTGTTCGCATTTCCGCAACTGGGGTTTTCCGCCTTGATGGCGCCGCTGGCCCAGCGCCACACGTACAACGACCTGACCGCGTGGTTCGACGGTGCATGCACGGCGCCCGGCCAGATGCGCATCGGCCTGGCGCACGGCAGCGTGCAGGGCATCCTGGCGCAGGATATCGACTCGGCCAACCCCATCGCGCCGGACCGTGCGGTACGCGCCCGGCTCGACTACCTCGCGCTGGGCGACTGGCACGGCTGCCGCCAGATTGACGCACGCACCTGGTACAGCGGCACGCCGGAGCCCGACCGGTTCAAGGGCAACGAGCCCGGGTTTGCCCTGCTGGTGGAGATCGACGCCCCGGGCTGCGAGCCGCGTGTCGTGCCTTTGGCCACCGGGCGTTTTCGCTGGCAGTCATGGGAGCATGTGCTGGCGGTGGACAGTGACGTAGAGGCCGTGATCATGCGGCTCGGCGCTGCACTCGCCGACGACGTGCTGAGCCTTGCCGTACGCGGCGACATCGACCTGGCGGGTCTGCAGCGCTTGCGCACCGCGCTGGGTGTCGCCCAAGCCCGGTCGCGCTGCGTGCTGGCCGACCTGGCGGCGTTGCGGCTGATGCCCACGCACGCCGATATCGCCGCGCTGCAGGCCGACGGTTACCTGGGTGAGGTGATCACCGACCTGCGGGACCGGCAGGGCGGCCCTGCGGATGATGCCAGTGCCGCGGTGGCAGCGCAGGCCCTGGCCGTTCTCACCGGCATCCTGGCCGAGCGCCGGGCTGCAGCGGGCGCCCCGGCATGAAGTTGCAGCGGCTGCGCGTCGAGCTACTGCGGCAGTTTCGCCAGCCGTTCGAACTGGCGGGCCTTACACCGGGGCTGAATCTGTTCGCCGGCCCGAACGAGGTCGGCAAGAGCACCCTGGTGCGGGCCATCCGCGCGGCTTTTTTCGAGCGCCATCGCTCTGCC
>JANOUM010000131.1:0-4871 GCA_031416855.1 Rhodoferax sp.
ACCGAAGTGCTGCAGGTCGGCATCTTCGCCACGCTGTTCCTGCAGGAGTTCCCCAGCCTGCTGTCGGGCATTGCGATGGTGGTGGCCACAGCCGGCGTGGTGCTGTTGTCGATACCCAAAAAACCGGTGCCCGGTGCGGCCGCCTGGAGCGGCAACGCCGCCTGGTTCGGCCTGGCCTCCGGTGCCTGTTTCGCGCTCTCCAGCGTGGGATACCGGGGCGCTGCGCTGACGCTACCGGACACCTCGCCGTGGCTGGTCGGGGCCTGGGCCGTGTTGTTGGCACAAGGCCTGCAGACCATTCTTCTGGGGGGCTGGTTGGCGGTTCGCCAGCCCGGCACCATGGCCGCCATCGCAAAAGCCTGGCGCCCGTCGCTGCTGGCGGGGATGATGGGCGCGCTGGCGTCGATCGGCTGGCTCACGGCAGTGGCATTGCGGCCGGCTGTCGACGTGCGAACACTGGGGCTGGTCGAGGTGTTGTTCAGCTACCTGGTGTCACGCCAGTTCTTCAAGGAGCGCATGAGCCACAAGGAGCTGGCCGGGCTGGTGCTGGTGACGGCAGGTGTGCTGACGGTGTGTGCACAATGGTGAGCCGCCTGGCTGGCAGCTAGCGCGCGATGGCGCCGGGCAAGGCGGGATCGGCGCAGTGCGCCATCTGCCTGGGTCCGGCTGGGTCGCCGGTCGCGTTCAACGCTGCGACAGGGCCAGGCGCGCGGCCAGGCCCGCGAACACCAGCGCAGCGGCCCGGTTCATCAGCCGCTGCGCCCTGGCCGATGAGCGCAGCATATTGCCCAGAAAGCCCGCCAGGTACGTGACAGCGCCGAAAGCGAGCAGCGTGGCCGCGATGAACACGAGGCCCAACCCGGCCAGTTGCCAGGCCACGGAGCCGCGCTGCGGCTCGACGAACTGCGGCAGAAACGCGAGGAAGAACAGCACCACTTTCGGGTTCGTCAGGTTCATGACGATGCCGCGCCCCACCAGTTGCACCGCCGAGGCGCGCGGCGCGCCGCCGGCATCCTGCGGCGGGCCTGGCGAGGCGCGCCAGGCTTGCCAGGCCAGGTACGCCAGATAGGCCGCCCCCAGCATCTTCAGGACCGTAAATGCCGCTGCGGACGCCGCAAACACTGCTGCCAGCGCCAGGGCCACGGCCGCGGTTTGCAGGACCAGGCCAGTACACAGGCCCAGCACCACCCACAAACCGGCACTACGGCCATGGGTGGCCGACTGCATCAGAACAAACAGGTTGTCGGGCCCGGGCGTGAAGCCCAGCAGCAGCGACAAACCGAAGAAAGTGACCAGGGTGTCCAGGGGCAGCATGGCGGGGCCAGTTATGCCGCCACTTCGACATGCTCGACCTGACTGGCACCCGGTGGCACCGGCAAGCCATCTTCGCGTAGACCCCCAACATGAAACGCTATTGCCTCGCGGATTTCCGTTTCCACCTCTTCGACCGTTGCACCGGTTGCCACGCACCCCGGCAAGTCAGGCACATAAGCCGAAACATTGCCCTCTGCTTTTTCGATGACTATTGCGTAACGCATACCAACCTCACTTCAAACGTGCCTGTTTAAGAATGCTGTTCAATGTGCCGGGTGCCAGATCATCGCTGGGCTTGCCCGGGACGGTCACACGGCCAGGCTTGCTCGCGTGCTCGCGTGCTTGAACTGCAGATGACAGCCTCTGGTGGCCAACAACGCCCATCCGTCGCTTTGAAGCATTCGAAGTACTTCGCTGACCTTCATGGCCGAAGAATAGCAAGCTACCCCCGGGCCATTCACGCCGTGAGCACTACCAGCGTTAACCTGTCCGCGCTGGGCCAGTTGGAGGCCAGGTACAGGCGGATGCGCCGCGTGTTGCGCGTCACCACCGCAGCGACTTTGAGCAGCTTGTCCACCTCGGCGCAGTGGCAAGCGCCGTGCCCTGCAGCGCGCTGAGTGTCTTCGAACTGGTCTCCCACAGCGACTGCTCGGCCGATGACTGTGAATTCGTCGCGTTGGCCAGGCAATTGGGCACCCAACTGGTGGCGATGGACAAGCAACTGCTGCGCGCGTTGCCCAGGCAGGCGATCGCACTCAGGCCGGCGTCTTCGCAAAATACCTGACGCCCGGCAAGTCCTGAAAATGCGCGTCCTGGGTCCACAGCATCGCAGCATGCGCCTGCGCCGTGGCGTAGATCAGGCTGTCGGCCATCGGCAAGCCGTTGCCGGCGGCAGCCATCGCAATGGACCAGTCGATGTTGACCACCCGGCCCTGCTGCATGTAATGGGCTGCTCGCAATGCCGCAGCCTCCCCTTTCACGCGCGCGAGGTATTTGGCCACCTCGTAAACCGTGATGATCGGCACCACCAGCGCCTGCGGCTTCGCAATCGCCGCCTGAAACAACGCGGCGCGCGCTCCACCATCAAAAACCTCGAGCCAGCAAGACGAATCAACCACCAATGGCCCGGCACCAACACCTCTTTGGCGCGTGGCCATCAAAAGCGCTCCTCCTCGTCCTCCAGCCTACTCCCACAGCCCTTCAGCTCGACCTGCAATTCCGCCAGCGTGGGCACGGGCACCAGCTCGATCGACTTGCCATGCTGGGTGACGACCAACTGCGTGCCCGGCGTGAGCCCCATCGCCTGACGCACAGCAAGCGGTATGACGACTTGAAATTTCGGTGACAAGGTGACGGTATTCATATCGATAATGTAACGTAGTACGATTAATATCGATCATGTCCCCCCTCCCCCGCCGCATCGCCCACCTCGATATGGACGCGTTCTACGCGTCCGTCGAGTTGCTGCGTTACCCCCAGCTCAAGGGCCTGCCCTTGGTGATTGGCGGCGGCCGGCGCGCGGTGGACGATGCGCTCACCCGGCTCGAATCCTCGCCCGAGGCGCAGTCCAGCGGCAACCCGCGGGCCTACATACCCCTCGACGCATTTGCCCGTCTGAAGGATTACGTCGGCCGCGGCGTGATCACCACCGCCACCTACCCGGCGCGCCAGTTCGGCATCGGCTCGGCCATGGGGCTGATGAAGGCCGCCAAGCTGTGCCCGCAGGCGATCCAGCTGCCGGTTGATTTTGAGGAATACCGGCGCTACTCGCGCCTGTTCAAGGCCACCATCCTGCAGATCGCCCCGCAAATGCAAGACCGCGGCGTAGACGAGGTCTACATCGATTTCACCGACGTGCCCGGCGGCCAGCGCGAGGGCGGACGCGTGCTGGCGCGGCTGATCCAAAAGTGCATCTTCGACGCCACCGGCCTGACCTGTTCGGTCGGCGTGGCGCCCAACAAGTTGCTGGCCAAGATGGCCAGCGAGTTCCACAAGCCCAACGGCATCTCCATCGTGCACGGGGACGACCTGCAGACGCTGGTCTGGCCGCTGGCCTGCCGCAAGATCAACGGTATCGGCCCCAAGGCCGACGAAAAACTGCAGGGCCATGGCATCCACACCATCGGCGAACTGGCCGCGAAGGATCTGCAGTGGCTGATCGACCATTTCGGCCAGAGCACCGGTGCCTGGATGCACGCCGCCGCCTGGGGCCGTGACGAGCGGCCGGTGGTGACAGAGAGCGAGCCGGTCTCGATGAGCCGCGAGACCACCTTCGAGCGCGACCTGCACGCCGTGCGCGACCGCGCCGAACTGGGCGCCATCTTCACCCGGCTGTGCGAGCAGGTGGCGGGCGACCTGCAGCGCAAGGGCTACGTGGGCAAGACGATCGGCATCAAGCTGCGCTTCGACGATTTCAAAATCGCCACGCGCGACCAGACCATCGACCACTTCACCGCCGACGCGCACACGCTGCGCCAGGTCGCCGGCCAGTGCCTCAAGCGCGTGCCGCTGCAGCAGCGCCTGCGGCTGCTGGGCGTGCGGGTGGGTGCGCTGGCCAGGCGCAGCGAGGTGTTTGCCGACAGCGCCCCGGGCGGGCCGCTGCTGGCACGTGAGGAACGATTGGTGCCGCAGACCGGGCAGTTGTTCTGAGCTGGTTGACACCCGCACAGCCGGCTGCCAGCGCCGCGCAGTACAGTGGCGGCTGACTCCACAACTCCCACTCTGCCCACTCTGCCCCACCATGCATTGCTTTACCCTCGCCACCACCGACCACATCGCCCACCTGGTGCTCAACCGCGCACAGGAGATGAACACCATGAACGCCACCTTCTGGCGCGAACTGGATGACGTACTCACCCAGGTCCACCGCAGTGGCCAGGCCCGGGCGTTGGTGATCTCCAGCACCGGCAAGCATTTCAGCGCCGGCATGGCGCTCGACGTGTTTGGCGCCGGCGGCGTGCAGATGGACGACGCCAGCCCCGAGGGCCGCAGCGCCATGGGCGACCTGATCCAGAACCTGCAGGGTACCTTCACCAAGCTGGAGTCGCTGCGCATTCCGGTCATCGCGGCCATCCAGGGCGGCTGCATCGGCGGCGCGGTCGACATGGTCACCGCCTGCTGCCTGCGTTACACCACGGCCGACGCCTTCTTCTGCATCCAGGAGATCAACATCGGCATGGTGGCCGATGTGGGCACGCTGCAGCGCCTGCCCAAGCTGATTCCCGAAGCGGTGGTAAAGGAGTTGGCCTATACCGGGCGGCGCCTGCCTGCCGCCCGTGCACTGGCGCTGGGCCTGGTCAACGAGGTGTTCGACACGCCCGAGGCGCTGCTGGCCGCTGCCATGCAGGCCGCGCGCGAGATTGCCACCAAGCCGCCGGTCGCGATTTGGGGCACCAAGCAGGCCATCCACTACACCCGCGACCATTCGACCGAGGACGCGCTCAGGCACATGGGCCTGCTGCAGTCTGCGATCTGGAGCAACCGGCAGGTACACGAGGCGGTGACGGCCATGAAGGAAAAGCGGGCTGGCAATTTCGCCAGCCTGCCGGCGCTCCAGC
>JANOUM010000132.1:0-2475 GCA_031416855.1 Rhodoferax sp.
ACTGGCTGAGCGCCGTCATGGGGCGCAAGGGGCGATACCACGTCTACGTGATCGCGTTGTCCGACGCGGTGCTGCAGGAGCCGCGCTTCCTCAAGTCCAACCCGGGCTACGTCTCGGGCAAGCCCTGCGTCTATGTCGGCATGACGGGCCTGGACCCGGATCTGCGTTTCGACAAACACATGGCGGGTATCCAGGCCAACCGCTATGTGTTGCGCCACGGCCTGCGGCTGCTGCCCGATCTGTACGAGGCGTTCAATCCGATGACCCGGGACCAGGCGCAACTGAAGGAGGTGGATATCGCGATCGACCTGCGCAGCGCCGGTTTCGGGGTCTGGCAGGCCTGAAGCCAGCCTGCGTCGACGTTGATCAGCAGGAAGCGGCGCGTCCGGGGGCTGGTGTGGTGGGCCCGCGCCGGCGGCAGCAGCACGCCGGTTCGGACGATCTCGATCGCGGGCTTTTCGGCCATGGGGGGGGTCAGCCGCCCGCTGGCGTCCTGCCCAATGCGCGCTGGATCTTCTCGCGGCTGATGTTGAACTTCAACCGTTCGGCACTGACCGGCGCCAGCACGGAGTAGGCCTTGTCCTGGGTATCGCGCAACACGTATTGCGCCAACGCCAGGCCGGCTGCGGTCATGATGCTCACCACCACCGGCATGTTGGCGGCGCCGCCCCGGCGCACACATACTGCGGTCTCGCCGTTGGCCAGTGCCACGTAGGTGCCGGGCGGATAAAAACCCACCGCGGTGGTCATGGCCGAGCCGATGCGCAGGGAGTTCCCGGCCGGATTGGCAACCAAGAAGCGCACCGCACTGCGCGTCGACAGGGCGGCCCGGGTGGCTCGCGCCGACACCTTGGCGATGAATTGGTCGGTCATGCGCAGAACGCGCTTGATCTCCTGGTTGCGATCGGCGCCGCTGTGGTCGTCCGGCGCGTGGTGCGAGACCACGAGGTCCAGCCAGTCTTCGTCGACCACGCCCAAGCCGCGCAGGATCTCCACGCTACGCTGTGCATGCTCCTGGATCAGCCGCTGCTGTTCCGCGGTGGGGGACGTGGTCTGTCGTGCCAGCACGTCCTGCTCCCTGGCCATCGAGATGTTCATGGTCAACGCTGCGCGGAACAGCACCGGCCGCAGCAGGTCGGGCACCTGCAGCTTGCGTGCAGTCAGCTCGCACAACACGGCTGCCAGCAGCGCGTGCTTGGCGCAGTATCCGAGCGTGCGGTCGGGCATCAGCTGGAACAGCGTGAAAAGGCAGTCATCAGGGTCCGTGCCCATGAGTTCGGTCGCACGGCGCTGCACACCGTCGAGCCGGTCGAGCGCCGAGCGCGCGGCAGCGCCCGGGTACAACACGGCGCTGAGTACGTCATGCAGATCCAGCCAGCCCCCTGTCACGTCGTATCCGGCAACGTAATCGACGTCCAGAATGGTCGACGGCATGTAGCTCCTGGCCAGCTCCTCCATCGACGCGCCTTCGCGATACAAGCGGTAGACCAGCCGGTCGTAGCTGCGTTGCCAGGCTTTGAAATCCACCTCGGACACGCAGGCCTTGTGGGCGGCGAGCATGTCCTGGTGTTGCGCCGACTGCACCAGGTCGCCCTTGCGGATAAGCAGATTGCGCCGGCCATCCCAGATGTTGAACGGCACGGGTTTACCGGGCTCTAACCGATGGCAGGGCAATTCAACATAGTTCATCGTAGGCGAAGTATGCCAAGGATCAGTGCCCGACGGCGCACACCGCCCGTGCTACAGCTGCAGGATTTGGCCCAGGCGCGGGTGGCCGCGCCCGGCCAGCACCTTGCAGCGCGCTTCTCCGTGAACGACGACACACGTTCGGCCGCGTCGGCGCTGGCGGCAAGCCCCTGCTTCACGGCATCAACTCGAGTTTCGCGGGTCGGTTGATGCCGATCAACAGCACCTCACCTTCCACAGGGCCGTCGATGCTCCCGTGCGGGCTGGAGTCAGGGTTTACGGGGGTACGCATTAAAGTGGACTCCTTAGCAATCGGGTGAATTGGTGGTCTATCTTCGCTGGGCGCACGCTCAGTCGCACCCCAACAAGGATATTCAGGAACATGTTCGACTACCTCATCATCGGCGGCGGCTCGGCTGGTTGCGTGCTCGCGGCACGCCTGAGCGAAGACCCAGACGTCAAGGTCGCGCTGCTGGAGGCCGGGCCGGTCGACAGCAGTGTGCTGATCCACTGCCCGGCCGGGCTGGCGCTGATGGCCAAGCGGCCCAATGGCAATTGGCGCTTCGAGACCACGCCCCAGCCGGGTCTTAACGGCCGGCGCGGTTACCAGCCGCGGGGCAAGGTGCTGGGCGGATCCAGCTCGATCAACGCGATGATCTATGCGCGCGGTCACCACGCCGACTATGAAGCGTGGGCCGCCGAAGGCAATGCGGGCTGGGGCTGGCGCGACGTGCTGCCTTACTTCAAGCGATCCGAGCACAACGAACGCGGCGCCGACGCCTGGCACGG
>JANOUM010000133.1:0-1825 GCA_031416855.1 Rhodoferax sp.
GTTCATGCCGGCGTCCATTGCGGCGGCCAGCATCTCGCGCGCAGCGGTCACGTTGACCTGGTTGTGGTAGGTGACCCAGGAGCCCAGGGAGAGTGCGCTCACTTGCAGGCCGCTGCGGCCCAGTCGTCGGTATTGCATAGAGGTTCCTCGTGCTTGGTGGATAACTGGAAGCCAACATCCTTACAGACACTCGCGTTGATCTGGCGTATCGCAGGGCCATGCTCCGTGGCGCGCCTTTTGCGTGACATGAGGCCGCCCGATACGCCTTCAACGTTGTGGGTGATCTGGGCGGTGGCACGGGCATCCCTTGTGCCGTGTCGGCCAACGGGCCGGTGGGGTGATCCGATCTGGCTGCTGTCGCTGCGCTACCGGAAAGGCTTCTGAAAGGCCGCACTTGTCGACGTCGGCGCAAGGCGGTGACGGCGGCTTGCTGCGCGACTGCGACCGGCATACTGGCACGGCCCACGTTCGCTGGTGCATGCCCTCGGGTGCCACAATAGTGATGCGCCTGAAGCGCCGCTCGGGCCAGGCCATCGGCCGGTCCATGGAGTGGCGCTCGGTCGCGTTGCCCGTTACCATCGTGACCCTCCTCATGTATGTTGCGGCGTCACTGGCCGCCAGGAAACCACGATGAAGCTGCCGATCGAACGCGCCGTCCGGGTGGATGGGCTGCTCTGGAAGGTGATCGAGACGCGCGGCCGCAACAGCGGCCCGATCCTGGTCATGCTGCCGGGCACCCTGGGGACGGCCGCCATCTTCCGGGAACCGATCGAACGGCTCGGCACCAGCGTGCGCATGGTGTCGGTCACCTACCCGCTGATCGATGACATCCAGCGCCTGGCCGATTCGCTGGCCGCCCTGATGGACAAGCTTGTTATTCCACAGGCCAGCGTTGTCGGTTCCTCGCTCGGGGGCTTCCTGGCCCAGCACTTTGCGGCGCGCCATCCGCAGCGGCTGAACCGGTTGATCCTGGGCAACACTTTGTGTGATCCGGCCCTGACCCGGCCCATCGTGCAGCGCCAGCCGGTGGAAGACCTGCGTGCGGCGCCGGCCACGAAACATCGCGACATGGTGCTGACCTCGGTCCGCTCCTGGCCCGAGACCGAACCAGCCGTGAAACGACTCAAGGCGCTGCTGATCGACAGCGGCACCCGGCTGCTGAGTCCGCGCGCCATGAAAGCCCGCGTGCTGGCGGTCCAGGCTGCGCCCGCAGTGCCCGCGCTGACCATTCCCGCGGCTCGCATCACCATCGTCGACTGCGAGGATGATCCGCTGTTGCCACGCGCCGTGCAGGATGATGTGGTCAAGCGATATCCCGGGGCGCACCATACCCGGTTCAAGACCGGCGGGCACTATCCCTACATCGTGCGCCCGGATGCGTACTGCGCGCTGCTCGAGCGGGCCTTGGGTATCGACTGACAGCCGGAACAGGGGCCGGCACACAGGTTGGGCCGACGTGGTGCCCTGCCGACCCTGTACGGCCGATTCTGCGTCCAGGCCGGACGGGCCCTGATTGATCCGTGTCAAGTCAGCGTGGCCCGGTCATTCCACCGTCACACTCTTGGCCAGGTTGCGTGGCTTGTCCACATCCGTGCCGCGTGCACAGGCGGTGTGGTAGGCCAGCAATTGCAGCGGCACCACGTGCAGTAGTGGCGACAGCGCGCCGTAGTGCTCCGGCATGCGAATCACATGTACGCCCTCGCCGCTCTCGATATGGGTGTCGGAGTCGGCCAGCACATACAACACGCCGCCGCGCGCGCGCACTTCGTGCATGTTGCTCTTGAGTTTTTCCAGCAGGGTGTCGTTGGGTGCGACGGTGACCACC
>JANOUM010000134.1:0-8874 GCA_031416855.1 Rhodoferax sp.
CAGCAGAAGAATTACATGATGGTCTACCAGATCCTGCACAGCTTCTTCACCATGCCGGCGCCGGCTTATCTGGGAGAGCAGGCATGAGAAACCTCCGCTTCAGGCTCCTCGCCGGCACCGTGCTGACCGCCGTTGCCACCACCTTTTCAGTGCCGGCCGCGGCGCAAGCCTACCCCAGCAAACCGGTCCGGCTGATCGTTCCGTTCGCGCCGGGCGGCTTTACCGATGTGGTGGCGCGCATCCTGGGCCAGCGCCTGTCTGTCAGCATGGGGCAGCAATTCGTGATCGAGAACAAGGCCGGCGCCGGGTCCACGATCGGCACTGATTTTGTGGCCAAGGCGGCGCCCGACGGGTACACGCTGGTCATGGTTTCGACGACGCATGTGATCAGTCCCTGGATCTACAAAAGCATGCCCTACGACCCGATCAAGGGTTTTGTACCGGTCTCCAAACTCGTGGACTCGCCCTATGTGCTGCTGGTCAACCCGAAGGTCCCGGCGCGCAACGTGCAGGAGTTCATCGCGCTGGCCAAGGCGGCACCGGACTCGATCCGGTATGCGTCCAGTGGCAACGGCAGCTCGCAGCACCTGATGGGGGGTCTGTTCGTGTCGATGACCGGTGCGAAGCTGCAGCATGTGCCCTACCGCGGCAGCAGCGGCGCCGCCACCGACCTGGTGGCGGGCGTGGTCGAGAGCAGTTTTGCCGGGGTGCCGAACGCCCTGGCGCAGGTCCCGCAGGGGCGCCTGCGCGCATTGGCCGTCACCACGGCCAAGCGCATTCCCCAATTGCCCGATGTGCCGACCCTGCAGGAGGCCGGTGTACCGGGTTACGAGGCGTCGGTATGGCTCGCGCTGCTGGCGCCGGCCGGCACGCCACGCGACATCGTCAACCGGTTGAATGCGGAGATCGCCAAGCTGATGGAATCGGCCGACACCAGGAAGGCGCTATACGATGCGGGGGTGGAGGTCTCCTTGTCCACGCCGGACGCGCTGGGAGAGTACATGGTCAAAGAGATGGAGCGCTGGGGCAAGGTGGTCAAGGACACCGGCGTCAAGCTGGAATGAGATTGGCGGCCGCAAGCTTGTCGGGCCTTGTGGGCACCAGCTGGCCTTGCGCGGTCAATTGATACCAAGCCTGCTTGGCGCACGACCTTACCAACGCACCATGGCCGCCTCAAGCCTGCTCGCCCTGATCGACGACATCGCGACCCTGCTCGACGACGTCGCCGCGATGACCAAGGTGGCTGTGCGCCAGGGCACCGCCGCAGCCGACGACGTGGCCGCGATGACCCAACTCGCAGCGAGGAAGAGTGCCGGTGTGCTGGGCGACGACCTGGCCCTCAACGCACAGCAGGTCACCGGCGTGAAGGCCGATCGCGAATTGCCGGTGGTGTGGGCGGTTGCCAAGGGATCACTCAAGAACAAAGCGATCCTGGTGCCGGCGGCGCTGGCCATCAGCGCCGTGGCGCCCTGGGCGATCACACCGCTGCTGATGCTCGGGGGTCTGTTCCTTTGTTTCGAGGGGGCCGAGAAACTGTTGCACGCCGTATTGCACCGCAAGGACGAAGTTGCGCGGCACCATGCCGAACTGGTCAGGGCCGTGAACGACGAACAGGTCGACCTGGTAGCTTTCGAAAGGGACAAGATCAAGGGCGCCATCCGCACCGACTTCATCCTGTCGGCGGAGATCATCGTCATCACGCTGGGCACGGTGGCGGCCGCGAGTTTTGCCCGTCAAGTGTCGGTGCTGGTCGGCATCTCGATCCTGATGACGGTCGGCGTGTACGGCCTGGTGGCCGGAATCGTCAAGCTCGACGATGCCGGCCTGTACCTGAGCCGGCAGTCGATGGCATGGAAGCAGGCGCTGGGCCGCGGCCTGTTGCAGGTCGCCCCGTGGTTGATGAAGGCGCTGTCGGTGCTGGGCACAGCCGCGATGTTCCTGGTCGGGGGTGGCATCCTGGTGCACGGTGTGCCGGTGCTGGGGCATGGGATTGAGGACTTCGCAGCCACGCTGGGCTGGGTCGGGCCGCTGGTGTCGAGCCTGGCGGGTGCGGTGGTTGGACTGTTGGCCGGTGGGGTGGTGGTGGCGGTGGTTGGGCTGTGGGCGCGTATGCGGCCTGCCCCGCGCGCCAGATAGCGGTCATGGCCAGGCAGTAGCCCTTTGCCATGCGCTTGTCGGCGGCAGCCTTACTACAAAGCAATGGTCACGCCACGGCCCGCTCGCGAATCTCATCGAGCACCCGCACCATCTCCGGAGTCTTGGTCCTTTGACTCAACCCAATCCCCATCAACGAAAACTTTGGCGGAGGCAAGAGCGTCGGCGAGTGCTAGTTTTGGCCAACTCACGTCAGCATCCCCTCAAGCCCCTTCATCCCCACCTGAATACCAGCCTTCAAGCTCGTCCGCAGCCGCCATCCCATCGTCTCGCGTCCCGATCCATCGCCCATTGCGCCCCACTGCCGATCACGCCTTGCGCCGGCAGGGCTTGGTCCAGCGCCTGATTTCGCCTGCAGTCTCATGGGTACTGCCGGGCGACATGCATCACCGCCAGCGCAGTGACGGTGGTGGCGGTTTGCTTCAACAGCACAACGTAATTGGGATGGGCGACCAGTTCCATGGTTCCGGTCACGCGACCACGGCGGCGGGGAAAGTTGGGGCCGGCAAGCTTGTCAACCTGTTGGTGAACGTGCAAGTCCAGCGCCAGAGCGGCACCCGGGTTGTCCTGCGCGATGTGAAAAACAATGTCGTCCAGGTCAAGGTGAAACTGATCCGTTTTCGCGACCTTGAACATGGTCACTTACGTGGTGCTGGTTTCATGCAGCGCCAGTACCCGCGCCCGCAACGCTGCCCGGCGCGCCTTCACCTCCCGCGCACTCAACACGCGGTTGCTGCCATCGTCAAGCCCATCCAGCGCCTTCTGCGCCCTGGCGCGAAACCAGCGGTCGTAGTCCGCATCTTGCAGCGCGGCCTCGTGCGCTGCCTTGAGCGCGGCGCTGCGGTCGGGGCGAGCGGTTTTCTCCAGCGCGCGGTCCTCGGGGCGCCAATGCTTGGCGTCGATGCGGCATTCATTCCAGCCAGCGCCGCGCAGCACCTGCAGCGCTTTGCGGATGTCGGCAAAACGACGCGGCTGCAGGCGTGAGGTGACCATGATCGCTTCACCGCGCTGGGTCTGGACGTTCACGACAAATGCCGCGCCGTCGCCACGCAAGGTGATGCCGGTCACGCCGCCGGCCAGTGTGGCAGCCTTGAGTTGCTCGAGGTTCATGGTTTGCATGACGGTCTCATTTCCAAAGGTGGTAAGGCGTCGGCCGGGAGCAGTGGCGACATCTCGGCCGTTTAACTATTTACTGAAACTCAAACAATAGTTATTTGGCTTGCGTCTACTCATTATGCGGTCTTTGACAACATGCCCTCAAGCTCTTTCATGCCGGCCTGAATGTCCGCCTCCAGCAGCGCCAGTTTGGCCAATAGGTCCTTCGGCGGCACGTGCCCCACCACGTCGTGCACCACTTCCTTGTAGCGGTTGATGGAGAGGTCAAAACCATTGGCAACGATATCCGCCTTGGGCACACAAAAGCTCGGTGCCGTGCGCTCACGCTCCCGCTCCGACGCATCGCGCTGGCCCCACCGCTTCAGCACATCCGGCAGGTTGTACTTGGCATGTTCTGTCTCGGTCAGCGCCTGGCCCGGGTTCACCCCGAGTTTTCCCTCCGGCAGCAGCGGCTGGCGTTTGTCGTCCAGGCTCCAGCCATCGGGCCAGCGCGTCGCGCAGGATTTCGGGGTGCTTGTCGCGCAGGTATTCACCGACCGCCACCAAAAAGCCGCAGGTGCCGCAGGCCGGGTCGCAGACGATGTCTCGGGCGGTGGGGGCCATCAGCGCCACCATCAGCGCCACCATCAGTGCGATGATGTGGCGCGGCGTGCGGAACTGGCCGTTCTGCCCGGCGCTGGCGATCTTGCCAAGCATGTATTCGTACCGTTGCGGAGGATCGTAACAAGGCCGCGCCCCGATGCGGTCCGGAAGGTGTCTGCGAGGGAACGGGAGTTGGGACCAGCCAGGGGACAAGAATGGAGCTCGGCCTTCTCCTGCTTGAATATGGCTTGAGGAGTTTATGGCACCGGTAGCTGCGCAGCTATGAGCTGATTTCGGTGGTCAGACCGTGTGCGCCGGGGATGTGGCCTCGACCACTTTTGCAAGCCTCCACATAGGCTTCGTACATGGCCGGATAGGCGTTCTTGAATTGCAGGGCGATGCCCTTCCCCATCACACCCTCGGTGTTGATGGTATTCACCAACGCCTGCACGCGCGCTGTCAGCAAGTTGCCACTGGAGGCCTCGATCATGCGTAATACCAGTTCGCATTGGTGATAACCCCTGGTTGGTGGGCGCAGCCTTGGAGGGCTGTGCGCACCTGCGCCGCCACCGATTCATTCTGACAACCAATGGCCCGAACGGCGGACCAGGGGTAGGCATCGGCAACCAAAAATTCAGCCTGCTTTTCAAAGGTCTGGCCAGTCCAATCATTGGACTGAATCAAGGGCCAATTCAATCCCTCCAGTCTGGCTATGTCGTTAAAAAAATCGGCCTAACCAGCGCCGGCATTGCCGTCAGACAGGGCCCATGGCTTGTCGAGGTTCAATGCCGCCTGAACGGTGCTGACCAAGTGCAAGATGGTGCGCTGGCAGCCGGCTGGCCTACCGGGCACGTTGCCTCTGTTGATCGTGTAAAGCATGGGCGGCGGCATCCCCACAAAAGCGGCCCAAGCCAGCGCGGACCCGATGCAGTGGCGCGCGCCACGCGCCACGTTCGACGCTGCAGCCTATGGCGAAACAAAGTAATCCGAACTACAGCGCGGGATGCGGCGAAGCGTTGTGGGGATTGAGACGTAAAAAAACCGCCAGACAGGGGTTCCGGCGGAAGCGGTGAGATTCGAACTCACGGACCCTTGCGGGTCGCCGGTTTTCAAGACCGGTGCAATCGACCACTCTGCCACGCTTCCAGCGGCACGATTCTAGCTGGCCAGCAGCATGCCGCGGGTTTCAATGAAGGCCACGATGTCGTCCAGGCCGGCGTTGGTGCGCAGGTTGGTCATCACGAACGGCTTCAATTGGCCGGCGCTGTTGGTGCGCATGCGCCGGGTGTCGGCTTGCATCACCTCCAGGCTGGCGCCCACATACGGGGCGAGGTCGGTCTTGTTGATCACGAACAGGTCGCTCTTGGTGATACCGGGGCCTCCCTTGCGCGGTATCTTCTCGCCGGCAGCGACGTCGATCACGTAGAGGGTGAGGTCGCTGAGTTCCGGGCTGAAGGTGGCCGCCAGGTTGTCACCGCCGGATTCGATGAACACGATGTCGGCGTCGGGGAACTCCTCCAGCATGCGGTCGATCGCTTCCAGGTTGATCGAGGCGTCCTCGCGGATGGCGGTGTGCGGGCAGCCACCGGTCTCCACCCCCATGATGCGTTCGGCGGGAAGGGCGCCGCTGACGGTCAGGATGCGCTGGTCTTCCTTGGTGTAGATGTCGTTGGTGATGGCCACCAGGTCGTATTTGCCGCGCATGGCCTTGCACAGCATCTCGAGCAGCGTGGTCTTGCCTGAGCCGACGGGGCCGCCGATGCCCACGCGCAGGGGGGGTAGCTTTTTGGTGCGGCGGGCGATGTGGTGCAGTGTGTTCATGAGCGAAACAGTCTGGAGTATTGGGTTTCGTGTTGGGCCGACAGGATGGCAAGCATGGGCGCAAACGCCTGCCGGTCAGTATCTGCTACATGCAAGGCATGTGCCACCACAGCCGGTATTTCGCTCGCCAGCAGTGCCAATATGCGTTGGCCGGCACTCTGGCCCAGCGGGACCGCCTTGACCGCGGCCTGGGTCATGTTCTCGGCCCAGCCGAAGGCATAACTCAGCAGGCAGTCGCGCGCGCCTGCCGCGGTGATGGCCGCCGCCAGCGCATAGGCCACGGGGTAGCTGGGTGACCCGCAGGCCCGGCTGGATGCCTGCAACGCGGCATCGTCAGGATGCTGCCCGCGCAGCCAGCCCATCAGCGAGCGTCCCATCTGCTCGGATTGCAGGCGCAACTCACTGCTCTCGCGGGTCTGCAACACCCAGGCGTTGAGTGCGTCGATGCGGGGCAGGTCGTGCGCACGCCAGGCGACGATCGCCTGCGCCAGCACCGGCAGGTCCGAGCGCGCCAGCGACAGCTGTAGCTGATCGCGCAGCCAGGCTGCGGCTGCGGCTTCAGTGGTGACGCCGGCGCGGTCGACCGCTGCCTCCAGCACCTCGGAATAAGAAAAACCACCCACCGGCAGGGCGGGGGACGCCAGCCAGATCAGTTGCAGCAGGTCCGCCGGTGACAACGCGGCGTCATCCACCGCAGTCGCTGGTGCCGAGTTGCTCAATGCTTGTGCCCGTCGTGTTTGCCGTGCCCGTGGCCGTGCCCATGGTCATTCGCGTGGTCATGGTCGTGACCCTGTGCATGCTGGTGGTCCTGCTTGTGTCCGTGGTCCTGGTCGTGCGCGTGATCGTTATCGTGATCGTGTGGCTGTGCGTTCGCCTGCTCCGTGGATCTGTGCGTCGACGGCTCCTCATGGGAGTGCCCATGATCATGGCTGTGGCCGGGCCCGTGTTCGTGCTCGTGTTTGTGCCCGTTCGCTGCCCCATGCGCCGTATACGCGCCGCCCTCCGGTTCAAAGGCCGAGCTTTCCGCGTGCACGATCAGGTGCATCGCGTCAAGCAGGTCGGCGAGCACGTGGTCGGGCTCGATCTTGAGGTGATCCGGTTTCAATTCAATGGGCACATGCCGGTTGCCCAGGTGGTAGGCCGCGCGCACCAGGTCGAACGGCGCGCCATGCTGCGAGCAATGCGTGATGCGCAACACCGGCTGCGGTGCCGCGATCACCCGCACCAGCGAGCCGTCTTCCGCCACCAGCACGTCGCCACCGCGCACTACTGTGCCGCGTGGCAGGAAGACGCCCAAAAGACGACCCAGCGAGTCGGTGGCGTCGAAGCGGCTCTTCTGGCGCGTATCCCAGTCCAGTTCAATGGTCGAGGCCCGTTTGACGAGCACCGGGGCCAGGCCGGCGCCCTGCGGCATGAGTTTGTTGATGGTGAGCATGGTGGATGTGACAGGGTGGCAAGGCGCGCGGTGTGCGTGGACGGGGTGAAGGCAATAAAAGGCTTGAAAGACCGGAGTGCCGAAGCGATAATATAACAATCGTTATAACTTCAAAAGGCTATTCATGTCCGCACTCAAAATCACACAAATCGGCAACTCGGTCGGTGTCATTCTGCCTAAGGATTTGTTGGCGCGGTTGAAGGTGGAGAAAGGCGATACCTTGTTTTGGACTGAGGCCGCCCATGGGGTGAATCTGACCGCCTACGACCCGGAGTTCGAATCGCAGGTCGTCGAGGCGCGCCGCATCATGAAAAAACGTCGTGACGTGCTGAAAGAGCTGGCGAAATGAAGCCTGCTGCCAATGGCTGGCGTTGGCTGGAGTCGGCTTTAATTAACGCGGTGCATGCCGAGCAGTTGGTCGAGCACGGTGGTGGCGCGGGGGTGAGGGATGTCAACTTGCTGGAGTCTGCGTTGGCACGCCCCCAGCAATTGGCGCATTACGGTGCGCCCGATGCTGCAGATCTTGCCGCGAGTTACGGGTTTGGCTTGGCTCGCAACCATCCATTTGTCGATGGCAACAAACGCACGGCATTTGTGGCCACAGAGCTTTTCTTGGCGATCAACGGGTTCGATTTGATGGCACCGGATGCTGAATGCGTCGTCAATATGCTGGACCTTGCCTCTGGCAAGCTGTCCGAAGTGGAGTTCGCGGCCTGGATTCGCAAGAACATGCACAGGCAAATGCCAATCGGTGGGTGACTGGGCCGCAGGCCACGAGTCCCCGCGCTGGGTTCAGAACAGAAAGTAACGTTGCGCCATCGGCAGGCTGACTGCGGGCTCACAGGTCAACAACTGCCCATCGGCCCGCACGGTGTACGTCTGCGCGTCGATCTCCATGACGGGCAGGTAGTTGTTGTGCACCATGTGCTGCTTGCGCACGCCGCGGATGTTCTTCACCGCGCACACCGTCTTGGCCAGGCCGAATTGCGCCTTCACGTCGGCTGCCATCCCCGCCTGCGAGACGAAGGTCAGCGAGCCGCGCGCCAGTGCGCCGCCGAAGGCGCCGAACATCGGCCGGTAATGCACCGGCTGCGGTGTCGGGATCGATGCGTTCGGGTCGCCCATGGCCGCCATCGCAATGAAGCCGCCTTTCAGGATCAGCGCCGGCTTGATGCCGAAGAAGGCGGGCTTCCACACGACCAGATCAGCCCATTTGCCGACCTCGATGCTGCCTACCTCGTGGCTCATGCCGTGGGCGATGGCCGGGTTGATGGTGTACTTGGCCACGTAGCGCCTGGCGCGGAAGTTGTCGTTGCGGCTGTTGTCCTCGGACAGGCTGCCACGCTGTGCCTTCATCTTGTGCGCGGTCTGCCAGGTGCGCAGGATCACCTCGCCAACGCGGCCCATGGCCTGGCTGTCGCTGCTCATCATGCTGATGGCGCCCATGTCGTGCAGGATGTCCTCGGCCGCGATGGTCTCCTTGCGGATGCGGCTCTCGGCAAAGGCCAGGTCTTCGGCGATCGAGGCGTCGAGGTGGTGGCACACCATCAGCATGTCGACATGCTCGTCCAGCGTGTTCACCGTGTAGGGCATGGTCGGGTTGGTGGAACTGGGCAGGAAGTTCGCCTCGCCCACCACGCGCAGGATGTCGGGTGCATGGCCGCCGCCCGCCCCTTCGGTATGGAAGGCGCACAAGCCGCGCCCCCTGGTGGCTGCGATGGTGTTTTCGACGAAGCCGCTTTCATTCAGGGTGTCGGAGTGGATCG
>JANOUM010000135.1:0-4626 GCA_031416855.1 Rhodoferax sp.
CGTGGCATTGACGACCTCGCAGGTGCAGGCGCTGACGACATCGGGTGTCGCAGCCTTGAGCACCGCGCAAGTGGTGGCGATTGAAGTAGCCGATGTGGCGGTGCTCAGGACCAGCCAGGTCGCAGCCCTCACCACTGCTGCGGTGGCAGCACTGCTGACCGAGCAGGTGCAGGCGCTGACGACTTCGGCCGTCGCGGCCTTGCGCACGGTCCAGGTGCAGGCCCTGACGACAGAACAGGTGGTGGCGCTGACGACATCGCAGGTGCAGGCGCTCACCACGGCCGGTGTGGCGGCCTTGGGCACGGCGCAGGTCGTCGCGATCGAGACCGCTGATGTGGCGGTGATGACAACCGCGCAAGTGGCGGCGCTCACGACCGCGCAGGTGGCCGCGCTGCTGACCGAGCAGGTGCAGGCCCTGACCACGGCGGACGTGGCGGCGCTCAAGACATCGCAGCTAGCTGCCCTGACCACCGAGCAGGTGGCGGCGCTCACGTCGTCGCAGGTGGTGGCGCTTACAACGTCTGGGGTGGTGGCCTTGAGCACGGCCCAGGTGGCGGCGATCGAGACCGCCGATATTGCGGTACTGCGGACCAGCCAGGTCGCGGCACTGACGACCAGCCAGGTGCAGGCGCTGACGACGGAACAGGTGGCAGCGCTCAGCACCGGCCAGGTGGAAGCGCTGACAACGACCCAGATGGCGGCGATCACCACCACCCAGGTCCAGCACCTCGCCCTGGGTACACCGATCATTCTCGACCTCGACGGCAATGGTGTGCAGACGCTCAGTGTGGGCGCGGGGGTCAAGTTCGACCTGTTTGCCACCGGCATCGAAGTGCAGACCGGCTGGGTCAGCAGCGGAGACGGCCTGCTGGTGCTGGATCGCAACGACGACGGTTCCATCAATGACGGTTCCGAATTGTTCGGCTCATCGACGACGCTGGCCGGTGGCACGAAGGCGGTCGACGGTTATGCGGCATTGCGCGAGTTCGACGGCAACCTCGATGGTGTGATCAGCCAGGACGACGCGGTGTTCGCCGACCTCAGGGTGTGGGTCGACAGCAACTCTGACGGTGTCAGCGGCTCGGAGGAAGTCCGCACGCTGGCGTCACTCGGGATCACCAAGCTCAACCTGCAGGCCGCGGTGGAACTGAGCAAGGACAACGGCAACCTGATCGGACTGACCTCCAGCTACGAGACCACCGACGGCGTCAGCCATGCGGCGGCAGACGTCTGGTTCGTGGCGGACAAGGCTGGCAGCACGGCCGCAGCTGTGCCGGATGTCGACAAGGCGATTGCCGCGCTGGCCAGCACGGCGGCGGTGGTGGAAAGCCAGCAGGCCGATCCGGCGCAGGACCTGCAGGTGGTCACGCCGTCGCAGGAGCAGAAACAACTGGTGGCAGCGCTCGACACGACGCGCAAGGATGATTTGCGCAGCCGGGTCAGCAGCCTGGCGCAGGCGATCAGCTCGTTCGACGGCAGTGCGGCGCCAGGCGGAGCGATGTCGGTCCTGCGGCTCGACACTGCAGACAGTTCCGCCCTGGCCAGCAGCAACGCCGCCCTTGCCGCGGGCAGCATGGCAGACGTTCTCAAGCAGTTCGATGCCAACGGCAACCGGGTCGGAAGTCCGTCCCTGGCGGTCGCGTCCCTGACCAAGCCGGTCAACGCACCAGGCACCCAGGATCCGATGAACAACGGGTTCCTGGCAGGCGGCGGCGGCAAGGCGTAAGCGCGGCAGGCGCCGCACCGTAGCGGCGTGGTGTGACCGGGGTGTCCCCGGTCTCGCGCATGGACCCACGCGAAGGGGTGGCGGCGTCGCAAGGCGCCGGCCACCCTTTTTTCGTCCCAGCCCAGCGAGAGAAGGGGCGCAATCCCGTGTCTGATCCGCCGATCATGGAGCGGACGTCCATGGTGAAATCCACCTTCCCAGTCCGGGTGCTTCAACCATGGCAACGAGATTTCCGCATACGACCATCCAGTGCCTTGCCGCGATCGCCCAACACCACCGGTTGCCGGTCAACCCGGAGCGACTGATCGAGGACTATGCACTGCTTGCCGAGGAACCGAAGCCCGCCATCGTCCTGCGCATCGCGTCGGACATCGGGCTGAAAGCCAGGTTCGACAAGCTGACCTGGCCCGCCCTGCTGGTGCAGGAGGGCGTGTTTCCGCTGATCGCCAGGATGTCGGATGGCAACTGCGTGATCGTCATCAGTGCGACAGCAACCGGGGATGGTCAGGTCTCGATCCTCAATCCGCTGGCCGACCGCGCCACGGAGGTGCTGACCGTCGAGCGCGACCAGTTCTGTTCGCTGTGGAAGGGGGAGGTGTTCCTGGTCAAGCGCCTGTATGGCCTGCCGGACAAGGACCAACCGTTCGGATTTCGCTGGTTCATCCCCGAAATCCTGAAGCAGAAGGCGGCGTTGCGCGACATCGCCATCGCCGCCATGGCGATGCACTTCCTGGCGCTCGCCTCGCCGATCTTCTTCCAGCTGGTGATCGACAAGGTGCTGGTGCACCAGAGCGCGTCCACCCTGTGGGTGCTGGCGGCCGGCATCGTGGTGGCGCTGGTGTTCGATGCGCTGTTCGGTTTCCTGCGCCAGATCCTGACCCTTGCGGCCAGCAACAAGATCGACATGCGCCTGACACGGCGCACATTCGCGCACCTGCTGTCGCTCCCGATCGACTATTTCGAGACCACCACCGCCGGTGTCATCACGCGCCACATGCAGCAGGTCGAAAAGATCCGCGCCTTCCTGACCGGCCGCATGTTCTTCACCGCGCTGGATGCGACTTCGCTGCTGATCTTCCTGCCCATCCTGTTCACCTACTCCGTGAAGTTGGCCCTGGTGACCCTGCTGTTCACGTTTCTGATCGGCACGGTGGTGGCAGCCATGGTGCCAACCTTCCAGCGCCGGCTCAACGACCTGTACCAGGCCGAGGGCGAGCGCCAGGCCATGATGGTCGAGACCATCCACGGCATGCGTACGGTGAAAGCGCTGGCGATCGAACCGACCCAGCGCCGCCTGTGGGACCAGCGTTCGGCGCAGTCGATCAACATGCATTTCCGGGTTGGCAAGATCGGCATCACCGGTGCCGCCATCACCGATTTCCTGGGCAAGCTGCTGCCGGTCGTGATCATCGTGCTGGGCGCCCAGCAGGTGTTCGACCAGACGCTGACGGTGGGCGCGCTGATCGGCTTCCAGATGATTGCCGGGCGGGTGGTGGCGCCGCTGATCTCCATCGTCGGACTGGTGAACGAATACCAGGAGACCGCGTTGTCGGTGCGCATGCTGGGTGAGGTCATGAACCGGCCGTCCGAGGGGCGCGCCGGGGCGGGCGGTCTGCGCCCGGAACTGGCGGGCGAGATCTCCTTCGACGAGGTCACCTTCCGGTACCCGGGCTCCAGCGCCGCAGCACTGGACCGCGCCACATTCACGATCGCTGCGGGTTCGGTGGTCGGCATCGTCGGGCGCAGCGGCTCCGGCAAGACCACCCTGACCAAGTTGATCCAGGGTCTGTACGGTGTGCAGGAAGGCATTGTGCGGTTCGACCGCACCGACGCGCGCGAGATTGAGCTGGCGCACCTGCGCCGCCAGATCGGCGTCGTGCTGCAGGAGAACTTCCTGTTCCGCGGCTCGGTGCGCGAGAACATATCGGCCGCCAAACCCGAGGCCACCTTCGAGGAGATCGTCGAGGCGGCCGAGGCCTCGGGTGCATCCGAATTCATCGAACGCCTGCCCCAGGGTTACAACACCATGCTCGAGGAGAATGCGTCCAACCTGTCGGGCGGGCAGAAGCAGCGCCTGTCGATCGCACGCGCGCTGCTGTCAAAGCCGCGCATCCTGGTGCTGGACGAGGCCGCCAGCGCGCTCGACCCGGAGAGCGAGGCGATCTTCATCCGCAACCTTTCGCGCATCGCGGTCGGCCGCACCGTGATCATGATCTCGCACCGCCTGTCCACACTGGTCAACGCGAACGCCATCCTGGTGATGCAGCACGGACGGCTGATGGACAGCGGCCGGCACGCGGACCTGCTCACGCGCTGCGATACCTACCAGCACCTATGGAACCAGCAGACCAGCCACCTGTGACGCCGCCGAAGAAGGCGCGCTGGTTTTCCCTGTCGAAGAAGAAGGGGAACGCGAAGAGCCGCGGCCGCTGCAAGACCGTGATCGAGTATCTGCCCGATGCCGACGAGATCGAGCGCAGCCCGGTGCCGCGTCTGGCGCAGTTCACTTTGCATGTGCTGCTGCTGGCGCTGGTGTCGTTTGCGGTGTGGGCCAGCGTGTCGCAGCTCGACCAGGTGGTGGTGGCACAGGGCCGGCTGGTCAATCCGTTGCCCAACGTGGTGGTGCAGCCGCTCGAGACATCCGTGATCCAGAGTGTCGACGTGCGCGTCGGGCAGGTGGTCAGGAAAGGCGACCAGCTGGCGGCGCTGGATGCCACCTTTGTGCAGGCGGATGAAACCCAGTTGCGCCAACGTCTGTCCAGTCTGGAAACGCAGGTTCAGGGTTTCGAGCAAGAGCTCGCCGGCCAGGTGGGCCAGGGCAAGGCCGGCCCCAATGCGGATGCGCTGTTGCAGGCGAATCTGCTGATGGAGCGCAAGGCCAACTACCGCGCCCAGCAGAT
>JANOUM010000136.1:0-7498 GCA_031416855.1 Rhodoferax sp.
GGTGCGCGCCACCTCTGACCCGGCGCAAGTTGGGCCGGCCGACATGGCGCTGGTGCTGGTGGACGCGGCGGCCACACCCGCTGCTGCTGAAATAGCGGCGGCCTGCCTGCGGGAGGACGGCTTTGCCTTGTCGCTGCAAAATGGCATTGGCAACCTGGAGGCCCTGGTCGAGGCCCTGGGCCCGCAACGCGTGATGGCGGGCGTCACCTACAACAGCGGCACCGGCGAGGGGCCGGCACGCTCCTGGCACACCCACCTCGGCCTGACCACCATCGGCGAAGCCACTGGCGCCATCACGCCGCGGCTGCAGGCCCTGGCCGAGCGATTTCGCGCGCAGGGCATGGCGGTCGAAGTCACGGGCCACGTCGAGGCTGCGATCTGGAGCAAGTTCGTGCACAACTGCGCCATCAATCCGATCAGTGCCCTGACTGGTTTGAGACCGGCGCAGATCATGCAAGCGCCACCGGCGCAGGCGCTGATGGAACATGTCATTGATGAAATCCTGCAGGTGGTCGATGCGATGGGCATCGTGCTGCCCGAGCATGACGCACGCGGCGAGATCCTGAACCATTGCCGGGAACGCATGAACCAGCCCTCGATGCTGCAACACCTGCTGGCCGGCAAGCCGACCGAGATCGGCGCCCTCAACGAAGCCCTGGTGGCGCGCGCCCGTGTCCTGGGCCTGCCCGTGCCCTTCAACACCGCGGTGGTCTTGGCCATCCGTGCGCTTGAGGCCAGTGCTGCATTCACCAAGGCCCCAAGCACCGGAAATTCAATCCCGTGATCCCCAATATCGCGCGAGTGGCCATCCACTGGACATCGGCTTTGCCGACGGCGACACGAATACTGGGCATCGACGGGGCTTGATCCTTCGGTCACCCGACCTTGTGCGGAACCTGGCAGTTCCGCTGGGACAGACCGATCCAAGGCGCGTGTGCATGGACAGGTGACATCCCCGACCGATACCAGAACCCGCTACAACATCCACGGGTGGTGCCTGCAGTGCGGCAAGCTTTGCCGCCCCCGGCCAGTGGGTGCGCGCTCAGGGTGCTTCAGGCCGGCCAGGACGGCGCCGCTAGTGGGGGGTGCGAGTTAATCGTGATCGCCCCCTTGTCCATTGCGTCCACGATCTCGAACGTCCCGTGCTCCTAGACGTGCTTGACCACCTCATAGGTCTTGCCAATTCCAAGGCCCGCCGCTTTCGCTGCCAAGTCGCGGGTGTCGCCCTGGTCGGTCAAGGCGAAAATATTTCCGGCTTGCTTTCGCGGCCCCCCGTGCCGACCCTGCTGTTCAAGCTCGAATCGCTCGCGCCAGCTCGGCCTTCTCCGAGGGGGCGCATGTCACCGCCTCGCACGCCTGGCCCGGTAGTGCTCGCGACGCTCGTCGCGCACGGCGCGCAGCGCATGTACGAGCGTCCAGTTCTGGGTCTCCTCCGCGATCGCGAGCAGGCGGCACATGGACGGCGCATGCACCGCCCACAGCTCCGTGTTCGTCCCTGGGCGGTAGGGGCGGACCGGCTGGGTCATCGTGCTTTCGCCCGGTGCAAATCCCGCAGCAACGAGCGGGCAACCTGGTTCGGGTCCGCGACCTCGTGGAGACAGGCATCTTGCCAAATTTTGCCAAACTGTCTAAGCTCGGGTCATGAGCACCATGAACATTTCCCTGCCCGACACGCTCAAGTCCTTCGTGGACGAGCAGGTCAGCCAACGGGGGTATGGCACCAGCAGCGAATACGTGCGGGAGTTGATCCGCAAGGACCATGACCGGCTGCGTCTGCGCAACCAGCTACTCAAGGGCGCTGGCTCCAAGTCCGCGGCACCGGCGGACAAGGCCTACTTCGAATCGCTGCGCGATCGCGTCCGGTCGGGCATAAAGTCCAAAGCGCGCGGGTGAAGTCCAAACCCGTCATCCCGCGTGTGCTGGCCAACCGGGATGTCGATGAGGCCATCAAACACTATCTGGACCAGGACGCCGAGTCGGCAGCACTGGGGTTCATTGATGCCCTGGAGCAGGCGTACGCCCATATCAGCAGGCACGCGGCCACCGGGTCTCCCCGCTACGCCCACGAGGTGAACCTGCCGGGCCTGCGCTTCTGGCCCCTAACGCGCTACCCACACCTCGTTTTCTATATCGAGACGGACGACCACATCGACGTGTGGCGTGTGCTGCACAGCGAGCGGGACATTCCGGCGTGGATGCATCAGCCGGACGTGCCCTGACTGGCCAGCGCACGAAAAATTCAATGGGTGGGCACACTGTGCCGGCCCCTTCGCCTTGACGGTCGTGATGATGGTGACAGTCATTCCCTAGCGTGGCACTCGGCTGGCACGGCGATGTGACCACCAATCCGTACCCTACCAAGCTGCGACCTGCCATGAAAGCCGCTGGAACCAAACCAACCTGGACCGACGTCAAGACCAAACTGGCCGACTTCGACCGCCCCGCCCTGTTCGGCCTGGTGCACGACCTGTACATGGCCGACAAGGACAACCAGGCGTTTCTGCACGCACGTTTCGCCCTGGCCGGCGGCGACGTGCTCAAGCCCTACAAGGCCACGCTGGCACAAACGGTCAGCGTCCAACTGCATGCCTTGTACCTCGATCCGGAAGATCCTCAGGCCGTCCGCGCAGTCCCATACTGCACACTGGCACGCCGAAACATGTCACACAGATAGTCTGCCGCAGGTGTCAGCGGCAGCCCGGCCCGCCGCACCACGACGACGGCCGGGGCGGGCAACGGCTCCTGGATGTCGATCACCTGCAGCGCCGTGCGGGTGAGTGCGAACTCGTCGTACTGGCGCAATGTCATGGCCAGCGCATCCGAGGACATCAATGTCATCAATGCACTAAGCATGGATTCGGCCCGGATGACCAGGCGCGGCGGCGGCAAGCGGTAGCCCGCGAACAGGGCGCGAAACTCGGCCTCGGCGTCGTTGGTTGTGCCGGTCGTGATCCAGCTGGCCCCGGCCAGTTCGCGCAACGAACGCGCCTGCGCCAGTGGATGGCCGCGGCGCGCAAACACCCGCCGCGTGTTGTCGAACAGTTTCTCGACCGCGAACTCGCGCGAGGGCGCGGGTTTCGGTGCCGGGCCAATGTAGAAATCCATGCTGCCATCACGCAGCCGGCCCTCCACGGCCGGGAACGAGCCCTCGACGATCTGCAGCTGCACGTTGTCGAACCGCTGCCGGAACAGGGGCAAGGCCACCGGCAACAACACGAAATGGGCCACGATCGACAGGCAGACTGCCACCTCGCCCTTGTCGCCCCCTACGAATTGCTGCACATCCTCGAGCACATGGCGCGCCTCGTTAATGATGGTGCGTGCCCTGCGCAAGACCAGCTCGCCCACCGGTGTGGTGGTCATGCCGCGTGAACGCCGTTCGAACAGCGGCGCCCCAAGTTCGCGCTCGAGTTCGCCGATGTTGTGGGTGAGCGCCGGCTGCGACATGCCCAGTGCACGCGCCGCGCCGCGCAGGCTGCCGTGTTCTGCCACTGTCAAAGCCGCGCGCAGTTGGTGCAATTTCATACCTGATAAATAAATTTGATCGCTAGAACAGTTTTGACATCTTATTCCGTTCTTCAATGCTGCATAGACTCGCAGCTAGAGACTCGGTGGTGTCAAAGCCTTCGTACGCAGCGAGATCAAGCGCTGGCCGCCCCTGCTGGCACGCGTCGGCGTCAAACCCCGATGACACGCCATCCACCTACTGCAAGGACATGCCATGACAAGCACCAGTGCCATCCGGTCGTATCGACAACTGATCGGCGGTGAATGGGCCGACGCCGCCAGCGGGCGGACCTTCGACGACATCAATCCGTACACCGGCGAGGTCTTCGCCCGGATTCCCGCGTCCGGCGCGGCCGATGCGCTGCGCGCCATCGATGCCGCAGAACGGGCCTTTCCCGCCTGGGCCAAGGTCGGCGCCCGCGCCCGCCAGGCGCTGTTCCTCAAGGCGGCAGACATCGTCGAACGCCGCACCGAAGAGCTGGTCAGCATCATGGCGCAGGAGTCCGGCGCATCGAACGCTTTCTCGCGTTTCCAGATCCAATGGTCCGTGGGCCTGCTGCGACAGGCTGCGGGATACCCCTATCTTTCGGGTGGCGAGATCGTGCCCTCCGACACCGCCGGCGTTTTTGCCATGGCGATCCGCAAGCCCCTGGGCGTTGTGGCCGGCATATCGCCCTGGAACGGCGCCCTGGCGCTGGGCATGCGTACGGTGGTATGTCCGCTGGCTTGCGGCAACACCGTCGTGCTCAAACCCTCGGAGGATGCCCCGGTGTGCGCCGGGCTGGTGATCGGCGAGATCCTGCACGAGGCCGGATTTCCGCCCGGCGTGGTCAATGTCGTCACACACGCGCCTGGTGAAGTCGGCCCCATCGCCGACCCCCTGTTCGAAAGCCGTGCAGTGCGCGCCTACAACTTCACCGGCTCGTCGACCACCGGCGCGCTGCTGGCCGCACGTGCCGGCCACCACCTCAAGCGCATCGCGTTGGAACTCGGTGGTTACAACCCTATGCTGGTGTTGCACGATGCCGACCTGGCCTACTCCGTCGACACCGCCGTCTTTGCGGCGTTTTTCCACCAGGGCCAGATCTGCATGAACACGCGAAAAATCCTGGTCGCCCGGCCTTTGTTCGACGACTTCCTGAAACGTTTTGCCGCCCGAGCGGCCACCCTCCGGGCCGGCGACCCAACGAATCCCGCGACCAAGATCGGCCCGCTGATCAACGACCAGGCCGTGGCCAAGGTGCAGGCAGGGATCGCCCGCGCCGTGGGGCTGGGTGCGCGTATCGTGGCCGGCGGCGGCAACGATGGTCGCTGTTTCGAGCCCACCGTGTTGGTCGACGTGCCGGCGAACGCACCGATTTACTGCGAAGAGGTTTTCGGCCCGGTCGTGGTGGTCGAACCATTCGACGATGAGCAGGACGCAGTCCACAAGGCCAATGGCAGCGACTACGGTCTGTCGGCCTCGATCATGTCGCGGGATGTATGGCGCGCCATCACACTGGGCGGGCAGATCCAGGCGGGCATGGTCAATGTGAACGGCCCCACCATGGGCGGCGAGCCGCAGATTCCGTTCGGCGGCGTCAAGGACAGCGGCTGGGCCCGGTTCGGTCGCTGGGCGATCGACACCTTCTCCGACCTGCACCTGGTCACCGTCAGCCAGCACCAACGCCAATACCCCCTGTAGCCACCGAGACGAGAAATCACCATGCAAAAAAAGATCGACATCTACAACCACGTGCTCCCACCCGCCTACTTTGAACTGGTCAAGGCGCACTCCAAGGATGCCGGCATCGTCAAGCGGATGGCGGGGCTGCGCATGTTGTGGGATCTGGAAGCCCGCGCCGCGATGCTGGTCGAGCAGTTTCCCGACGTGGTGCAGGTGCTCACACTGAGCGCACCGTCGCCCGAGATGCTCGGTGGGCCGCTGCAGTCCCCGGAGTTTGCCCGCGTGGCCAACGACGGCATGGCCGAGATCTGCAAGCGCTGGCCCGACCAGTTTCCGGTCTTTGTCGCGTCGCTGCCCATGAACAACGTGCCCGAGGCGCTCAAGGAAATGGACCGCGCGATCAATGTGCTGGGCGCTCGTGGCGTGCAGGTCATCACCAGTGTCAACGGCCGGGCTCTGGACGACCCGGAGTTCTTCCCGGTGTTCGAGCGCATGGCCAACCACCACCAACTGCCAATCTGGATGCACCCGTTCCGGCCCGGCACCCGCTGCGACTACCCGGAAGAGGAACGTTCGCGCTACGAGATCTGGCAGGTGCTGGGCTGGCCTTTCGAGACGTCGGTGGCCATGTCGCGCATGGTGTTTTCGGGCCTGCTCGAAAAGTTGCCAGACCTGCGCATCATCACGCACCACTGCGGCGGCATGTTGCCCTACTTTGCCGGGCGCGCCGAATCGCTGTGGGCGCAGCTCGGCAGCCGCAGTGCCGACGGTAGCGAGGCCGACGTGCTCAAGCGCCTGTCCAAACCACCCATCGACTATTTCAAGATGTTCTATGGCGATACGGTGCTGGGCGGCTCGCGCTCGGCACTGCGGTGCGGGCTCGACTTCTTTGGCGTCGACCACGTGGTCTTTGCCTCCGACTGCCCCTTCGACCCCGAGGGCGGGCCCATGTTCATACGTGAAGGCATCCGGTCGATCAAAGACCTGGGGCTGAGTGCGCAGGACCAGGAGAAACTCTACCTGGGCAATGCACTGCGTTTGATGCGTTTGTCGCACATCGGCACGCGATGAACGTTGGAGCCGCTGCGCCGTCCGCGCTCATCCTGCCGCGCGTCCTGTTCGCCGCGGGGGCCTTGTCCGCCCTGGCGGGCGAACTGCAGGCGCTCGGCATCCATCGGCCGCTGCTGGTGACCGACCAGGGCCTGGTGGCGGCCGGGCACGCCGCGCAGGCGATTGCGGCCTGCGGCCAGGGCAGGCCGCCGGCGGTGTTCGACAGCGTTACCGAGAACCCGCTTTTCTCCGATGTCGACTGCGGTGCCACATGGTATGCCCGGCAGGGTTGTGACGGCGTGGTTGCGCTGGGGGGAGGATCGGTCATCGACACCGCCAAGATGATCGCCCTGCTGGCCACCAACCCCGGGGAGTGTGCCCACTACGCCGGTGTATACAACGCCGTGCATGGCCCCACGGCGGCACTGATCGTGATTCCGACAACGGCGGGCACCGGCAGTGAAGCCTCGCCATCGGCCGGCATCCACCCCGACACGGGCAGCGCATCGATGGGTATGGGCTCGCGTCACCTCGTACCCACACTCGCCATCCTCGACCCCGATCTGACGCGTAGCCTGCCCACGCGCCTGGTCGCGGCGACAGGGGTCGATGCGTTGTCCCACTGCATCGAAGGTTTCCTGTCGAAGAGGGAGATTCCCCTGGGCAAGTCGATGGCCCTGGACGGCATGGCACGGGTGACCCACAACTTGCGCCGCGTGGTGGCCGATCGGGAGGACGCCCAGGCCCGTGGGGGCATGATGCTTGCCGCCTTTGCAGGCGGTGCATCGATAGGCATGGGCCTGGGGCCGGCGCATGCGATTGCCATCGCCTGCAGTGACCAGGGCTTCCACCATGGGGTATTGAGCGGGATCGGGCTTGTCGCAACGCTCGACGCCACCTGCGCCCACGTGCCGGAGCAGGCCGCCGAGGTAGCGATGGCACTGGGGTTGGAGCGCTCGGAATCGCTGGGGCAAGCCCTTGCGTCCTTGATGCGTGAATTGGGCCTGCCGGCAACACTTGCCGAGCTGCACTACATGCCGCGCGACCTGCACGCGCTGGCCCAGGCTGCGCACCAAAGCCATTTCAACCTGTCCGCGCCGTTTCATCCGAGCGCCTCGGACTACGCTGCCATACTCACCCACTCGCTGAAGCCCCAGCCATGAACACCGCCCACCCCGACGACCTCCCGCAGGCGCTGTGCACACTGCTTGACCGCGCTGCCATCACGCAGGTCGTGCAGGACTGGGGCCTGGCCCGCGACACCGGCCGATGGGA
>JANOUM010000137.1:0-8086 GCA_031416855.1 Rhodoferax sp.
GGGTCGTGCTGGGCGGAAACTCGCTCGGGGGTCACGTTGCATGGGCCGCAGCCCTGGCCATGCCGCAGCGCGTGGTGCGGTTGGTGCTGGTGGATGCCGGGGGTTACGCCGTCGCGCCGCAGGAGGTGCCCTTGGCGCTGCACATGGCGCGCGTCCCTGGCTTGCGCGTCGTGCTCGAGCACCTGTTGCCGCGGGGCCTGGTGCTGGCCAGTGTGCGCAATGTCTACGGCGACCCGTCGAAAGTCACCGCGGCGTTGGTGGACAGGTATTACGATATGGCCTTGCGGGCGGGGAACCGGCGGGCATTGGGATTGCGGGTGTCGCTTGAGCAGATGACGGATGAATCCGCACGCATCAGGGCGTTGGCGGTGCCGACGCTCATCCTGTGGGGCGGGCGCGACCGCCTGATTCCGCTGCAATCCGGGCGGCAGTTTGCGCGTGATGTGATGGGGTCCAGGCTGGTCGTGTTCGACGATCTGGGCCATTTGCCCCACCAAGAGGACCCGCAGCGGTCGGTGAGAGAATTACAGCGCTTCCTGCGCGATGAGCAGGCGACTTGAGGGACACAACCGATGGGTGAAAAGACGGTACCTGAGCTGGCACGAGATACGCTCAAACAACTGGTGCTCAGGAAACTCGCGCCCACACCGGCGAACTACCTCGCGATCTACAACGAGATCGGTGGAGTCCGGACGGAACCGCCGTTTCCTGTCGAACAACTGCGCCGGATTGCCCAGAACTTGCCAACCAAGACACCCGGGCAGAATAAGCAACGCAGCCTGTTCGAATACGCTATCACACAGGCGAGCTGGGAGGGTGTCTACAACGCGTTGCTGGCGTATGGCAGCTTTTCGCCCAAGGCGGAGAACTCGGGATTTGGTGTCCTGACGACCAGCGAAGTCGCCACGCTGGCGCAGGCGCGACCCGTCAGCGCCGGCGCACCGGCGCTGACGACCGACTTTTTGGAGCAGATCGCCCGCCTGATCGAGTTCGCCCGACCGGCCCTGGGCACGGACGACGCGCGGTTCGGCGAGCAGACCCAGGAACTGCTGCGCGCCATGCGTGAGCCCGGCGCGGACATCGTGCGCGTCAAGCAGATGCTGAGCACCTTCGGCCACCGCGTGTCGTTCGCCGCCGAGGACCAGGCTGAAATCAAGTCCACGCTGCTGCACCTGCTGCGCCTGATCATGGAGAACATCGGCGAGTTGAGCATCGATGACCACTGGCTCAAGGGGCAGGTGGAGGCGCTGATGGGCGCTGCCACACCGCCTCTCACCCTGCGTCGGCTCGACGACGTGGAGCGCCGTCTGCGCGACGTGATGCTCAAGCAGGCGGAAGCGAAGGGACGGGCGGTCGAGGCGCAAAAGGAAATGCGCCTGATGCTGGGCACCTTCATCGAGCGGCTGTCGCTGATCACCGACTCCACCACTACCTTTGGCGGCAAGATGGAGGAGAACGCTCGGCTTATCGAGCATGCCACCAGCCTGGAGGAACTGGCGCCCGTGCTCAAGGAGGTGGTCAGTGCCACGCGCACGATGTCGAGCGACACCCTGAGCGCGCGCGACGAGTTGCGGGGCATGCGTGAGCGCGCGGAGGCCACCGAGGCGGAAATCGTGAAGCTGCACATGGAGCTCGACCGGGTGAGCGCGCAGGCCCGCCATGACCCGTTGACCGGCGCACTCAACCGCAAGGGCCTGGACGAGGCGCTGAACCGCGAGGTGTCGAACATGCGACGCAAGGAAACCCCCTTGTGCATGGCGCTGCTCGACATCGACAATTTCAAGAAGATCAACGACACCCTCGGGCATACCACCGGGGACCAGGCCCTGGCCCACCTCGCCCAGGTGGCGCGGGAAAGCATGCGCCCGCAGGACACGCTGGCGCGGTTCGGCGGCGAGGAATTCGTCCTGATGTTGCCCGATACCCCGCTCGAGAAGGGGATCGAGGCCATGACCCGTTTGCAACGCGAGCTGACCAAGCGGTTTTTCCTCGCCGGCACGGATAAGATCCTGATCACTTTCAGCGCTGGCGTGGCGCAGGTCGGGCCGAATGAAGAGGGTGCGGATGCGATCAAGCGCGCCGACCAGGCGATGTACATGGCCAAGCGGGCGGGCAAGAACCGGGTGCTGGGTGCGTGATCTGCGCAGCCGGAGCGTTGTAGGCGGATGAAGGGTCAAGTCAATGGTTTATCTGGTGCTGGGTCTGCTTGTTTTTCTGGGTGTGCACTCCGTGCGCATCGTCGCCAAGGGCTGGCGTGCGCGGGTCGTCGCCCGAATTGGGGCCAATGCCTGGAAGGGGCTGTATTCGATCGCATCCCTGATCGGGTTGGTCCTGATCGTCTGGGGTTTTGGGCAGGCCCGGATGCAACCGGTGCAGTTGTGGGCTCCACCGCCCGGGATGCGGCATCTGGCATCCTTGTTGACATGGTTCGCGTTCGTGTTGCTCACCGCCGCCTACGTGCCGGGCAATGGCGTCAAGGCCCGCGTTCACCACCCGATGGTGCTGGGGGTCAAGGTCTGGGCGCTGGCACACCTGCTGGCCAACGGCAACCTGGCGCACATGGTGCTGTTCGGCGCCTTCCTGGTGTGGGCGGTGCTGGATTTCTCGTCCGCGCGCCGGCGTGATCGCGCAGACGGCACGGTCTATCCGCCCGGGCGGCTGGTTCCCACGGTGGTGACGGTGGTTGTGGGCACCCTGGCCTGGGCAGTGTTTGCCATGTGGCTGCACGGCTGGTGGATCGGTATCCGACCCGTCGGTTGACGCCGCTGGTGGGGCCTACTGAATATCCAGAGCCCACTGAATGAGGTATTTGGAGACGAAACCGACCATGCCGAACGCCAGCCCGATGAAGATCACGAAGGTTCCGAATCTGCCCGCTTTGGCCTCCCAGGCGAGGTGTCCCACGATGAACACCATGTAAAGCATGAACGCACCCAGGCCGAACGACAGGCCAAAGGCGGCGATCTGCTCTTCGGTGAATCCAAACATCAACGGCTCGCTTGCGAAGCGGAGCGCTCTGGCAGGGCGGACGCGTCGACCAGGTCGCGGTAGGCGTGCCAGCTGGCGTGGCCCAGCACCGGCACCACCACCACCAGCGCGATCAGCAGGGTGGCGAAGCCCAGTGCAACCAGCAGCATGATCAACCCCGACCACACCGCCATCGGCACCGGGTTGACCAGCACCACGCGCCAACTGGTCAGGACGGCATCGAGCAGGGTGACGCGCCGGTCCAGCATCAGGGGCATGGACACCACACTGGACGCAAAAATCGGGGCGGCAAGGATTCCGCCCATCGACAACCACACCTCGAACAGGTAGTGGTTGCGCCCCAAAACAACGTGGCGCAGGAAGTCGACCGGCGTCAGGATCGGCACCGGTGCCATCAAGGTGATCAGGGCCGCCGAGGTCAGGACCCAGCCGGTACCGGCCAGCGCCAGCAGCACGCCAAAGCGCACCAGGCACCAATACCCGCCGCGCTCGACAAAACGCGACCGCTGCCAGCTCATCCAGCTATTGCGCAACAGCGTCAGGTCGATCGGGGTGTGGTGCTCGATGGCACGACTCATCGCATACAGGCTGGTGGCGAGCACTGGCGCCACCACCAGAAAGCCGGAGAACGCACCGGCAAGCAGCCAGAATTTGTGGTGAGCCATGCCGAACAGGGCGCCGCCGAACAGCGCTAGCACCACCCCATGGGCGACGCTCAGCCACCCGCTGTGCACCATGTCCTGCACGCCCAACCGCAGCCAGTGCAGCGGTCGGTCGGCAGCGATCTGCCGCACCACAGGTACAGGCTGACGGACTGGTGTGGCTGGTGACGGGGGCTTCTTCATGCGGGTGGTCGGCCGGGCAGGGTGGGAGTCTAGGGCGTGGCGCTTCGCGCCCGGTTGATCTGTGTCATGCAGGCCCGGTCGCTATTGTGCACGCGCCGCATAATCACCGATCGTCCCTTGCAAGGAGACCGCCATGCCGCGTCCTGTTCTCGACCAAGCCCATATCCATCCTGCGATCCGCGAAAAGGTTGCCAACCTGCAAGTGGACATCGTGCGCGAAGTGCAGGCGGCTGTTGCGAGGCACCCGGTTGTGGTCGTCGGGATGGCCCAGAATCCCGCGCCAAAGAAGGCCCGCAAGGCGCTCGAGGGCGCCGGCATTGCCTTCCACTACCTGGAATATGGCAGTTATTTCAACACCTGGCGTCGGCGCAATGCGCTCAAAATGTGGACCGGCTGGCCGACGTTTCCAATGGTGTTCGTGCAAGGCACGCTGGTGGGTGGGGCGTCGGATCTGGAGGCGCTGCTGGCCAGTGGAGAGCTGAAAAACATGCTGGCCTGAGAGGCTTTCTAGTGTGCGGTTCCGCTCCTCGACCCCACCTTGGCCCGCTCGCTACGACATCTTCTCAGCTGCTGACACCTGCCCGCAGCGCGGCAATGGGGCGGCGACAGGCAGCGGTCCGGCCAGAGAGGGGACGGGTCAGCCTTTGTGGCGCAGGTGCATGCCCGGCCCGCCATGGTCGCCTTGGCCCACGCCATGATGGCGCCCCAGGGTATTCGCGTCGAACGCCTTTTGCTGCTCGGGCGTCAACGCGGCGTAGAAGGCTTTGGTCGCGTCATGGCGTCTGGTCATGGCGGCGTCGCGCTGGGTTCTCATCGCTTGCATCTGGTCGATGCGTTCCGGCGTGGTCAGCTTGGCCATGTCGTCGTGCATCTTCTGGCGGTTCTCCCGGCCCATGCGTGAGGCCATGTCTGCCGGTGGTTGCACGCTTGTGGTAAAGGCCGTCCAGGCGGCTTCCTGCGCCGCAGTCAGCTTGAGTTTCGCTTTCAGGTCGGCCTGGCGCTTGGCCATCATGTCCTGCATCCTGGCAGGGTCCATGCGGTGGTGCTGGCCCATCGGGCCGGACTGCGAGCCACCCATACCCTGGGCTTGGGCCGAGACGCCAGCCGCAGCCAGCAGGGAAGCGATCAACAAAGGTCTGATAAATGAAGTCATGACAAAGTCCTTTCAGTCGGAAGTTACCTGCATGCGCGGGTTTGGCATCAGGTTGAAAGCCAGTCTGCGCGTGCTGTGTATCGGCACCATGACCGGCCGATAACAGTATGTAAAGCTGCAGGGCCTGGCAGCCGGCGTGGCGCTGTCCGCGTGCCGCGCCACCGGCCATGCACCGGGTTTGCACCTTGTGTGTGGCCTGATGGCGTGCGCCCGGCCTTCGCAGTTGGTGCACAAGGCCGTCAGGTCTTCGGGCGTGCGACGCGCCCCCGCACCAAGCCGGCCAAGTCCTGGCCGGTCACGATTTGAATCTGGTTGGCGTTCGCGAAACGTCGTGCGTTGTCACCAAGGGCCGTGATCGCCAGATAGGCACAATGGCTTGCGTCCTGAGTGTCGCGGGCCTGGACCAACGCGCGTACGGCGTCCACGCCCTGGTTGGCCGCCTTCCAGCGCCGGGCGGCTACCAGCGTTGTGCGGCCGGCCTTGACCAGTTGCAGGTCCGCTGCGTCGCCCTTGCTCCGTTGGACGGCGTAGCCCTGCTGCGTATAGGCCTGCTCCAGCAGGCTGCAAAAGTCGCTCCAGGGCATCGCGGCCAATGCGGCCAAGATCTTGGTCACTTCGGCTTCACCCGGTGCCCGGAACTGCCGATAGGCCGCGACACCGCCTATCACCAGGAACGGAAATCCTCCCATCACGCCAAATGACACGTATTGCTCGGGGAGCAGCGCGCGTGAGGCCAGTGCCACCAGCAGCACGATTGCAAAGCTGACCCACCATGGCGAGCGCAGCAGCACTGCGAACAACGAGTTCGGGGCCATCTTTAATTTCACGCGGCAATCTCCCTGAGTGGGCCCCGGCGGGGGGCGATGGCGGGGTTGTACCACGTCAACGGTGGCGGCCCGGTAGCCGCCCACCATGGGCCGCGTCAGGCCTTGGTGTTCATCGAGCAGGTGTTGAAGCCGAACAAGACGTTGCGTAGGTACCAGTCAATGGCGTGCTGGCCGGTGCCAAGGCGGCCAGCGAAGGCTGTGCCAGCGCCAGCGCCGGGTACAGGTCCGGTGCGTCGCTCACACGGGCACCTCCGTGCTGCGCACTGCGGTGCGTACCCCTTGGGAATGGCTGGACGTGCTCATGCCGCGACGGCGTAACCTTCTTCGGCAATCGCCTTGGCCAGGGCCTCGCGCGGCTGGCC
Organism: Rhodoferax sp.; assembly: GCA_031416855.1. GTDB lineage: Bacteria > Pseudomonadota > Gammaproteobacteria > Burkholderiales > Burkholderiaceae_C > CAISIP01. The sequence continues at coordinate 6,176 of JANOUM010000137.1, forward strand.
GGATTCGACCTCAACCTTGTTCTGTGGCCGGTCGATCTTGACCTCGGCCTGCGGGTCGAGTTGTTTGACGGCCCGGGTGACGGCTTTTTCGCAATGGCCACAGGTCATGCCGGTGACGGTGAATATCTGGTTCATGGCAGCCTTTGGTGGATGAATTTGTGCCAGCATACTTCCAATCGCGTGGTGTACGCAATGCGTGCGCCGCCCAACCGGCTTACGCTTTACCCATGACCACTTCCACCGACACCCTCGAACTCGACATTGGCGTGGGGGGCATGACATGCGCCTCGTGTGTGGCGCGGGTCGAACGCGCGCTGAAGAAGGTGCCGGGCGTGCAGGACGCCTCGGTGAATCTGGCGACCGAGTCGGCCCGGGTGCATTACGCGGCTTCACCCGAGATGGAGGCGCGCATGCGCCGGGCCGTGCGGGAAGCCGGCTACGAGCCGCGTACCCGGGCCCAGGCTGATGCGCTGGACGAGGAGTTGTCACCCTGGGCCGGTTTCGCCCCGGTGGCGGCCGGGTTGTTGTTGAGCGTTCCTCTGGTGCTGCCGATGCTGGGCGACCTGCTTGGCTGGCACTGGATGCTGCCGGCCTGGCTGCAGTTCGTGCTGGCCACGCCGGTGCAGTTCATACTTGGTGCCCGGTTCTACAAGGCGGGCTGGCATGCGTTGCGGGCTGGCACTGGCAACATGGACCTGTTGGTAGCGTTGGGCACGTCGGCCGGCTGGGGTCTGTCGGTCTGGTTGTGGCTGACGGCGCCGGATGGTGCGATGGTGCACCTGTACTTCGAAGGCTCGGCCGTGGTGGTCACCATGGTGCTATTGGGCAAATGGCTGGAAACACGTGCCAAACGCCAGACCACGGCCGCCATCCGGGCCCTGCATGCCCTGCGGCCGGACGTTGCGCACCTGATCGGCCCGGATGGAGAAGTCGACGTGCCGGTGGCAGACGTGCTGGTCGGCGACCGCCTGGCGGTGCGCCCCGGCGAGCGCCTGCCGCTCGACGGCCGGCTGCTGGAGGGCAGTAGCCAGGTCGACGAGTCGATGCTGACCGGTGAACCGCTGCCGGTGGTGAAGGACAGGGATGCCGCGCTAACCGGTGGCTCCATCAACGGTGACGGACGCATCGTGATGCAGGTTTCGGCCACCGGAACCGACACGGTGCTGTCACACATCATCCGTCTGGTGGAAGACGCGCAGGCGGCCAAGGCGCCGATCCAGCGCCTGGTGGATCAAGTGGCGGCCGTGTTCGTGCCGGCGGTTCTGGGCATCGCGCTGGTGACCTTGTTGGGCTGGTGGTTGAGCGGCCTCACCTTCGAGTTGGCACTGATCCGCGCCGTGGCCGTGCTGGTGATCGCCTGCCCCTGCGCGCTCGGGCTGGCCACACCGGCAGCCATCATGGCTGGCACCGGCGTGGCGGCCAAATACGGGATCCTGATCAAGGATGTGCAGGCGCTGGAGCTGGCGCACAAAGTGAATGTGGTGGCCTTCGACAAGACCGGCACCCTGACCGTCGGCCAGCCGCGGCTGGTATCGCTGGTACCCGCCGATGGCCTGGATGAACCGACCGCCTTGCGTGTCGCCGCCAGTCTGCAGAGCGGGAGTGAGCACCCGCTCGGTCGCGCAGTGACGGCCGCCGCCAAAGGCCGCGGCGTCGGCTTTCCCGCGCCGGCCGAGGTGCAGGCCTTGCCCGGCCGCGGCAACCAGGGTCAGGTGGATGGGCGGCCCTACCTGATGGGCAGCCTGCGCTGGATGCAGGAGTTGTCGCTAAACCTGGGCCCGCTGGCCGCCGAGGCACAGGCGCAACAGCACCGTGGTGCCACCGTGTCCGTGCTGGCGGAACGCACCGCAGACGGCCTGCAGCCGTGCGCCCTGATGGCATTCGCGGACGAACCCAAACCGCAGGCGCGCG
>JANOUM010000138.1:0-9698 GCA_031416855.1 Rhodoferax sp.
CCACCTGAACGGCGAACTGCTCAACCAGGCGGCCGCCACCAAGTTGGTCCACGTGCCCTACAAAGGCTCTGCGCCCGCGGTGCAAGACCTGATCGGGGGACAAACCCATTTGATGGTGGACGTCGCCGCAGTGTTGATGCCCCACATCCAGAGCGGCAAGCTCAAGGCAATCTACGTGACGGACGCGCAGCGCACCGCGCAACTGCCCGCCGTGGCCACGGCGCGCGAGGCCGGATTCCCGGCACTGGAAACCTCGGGCTGGCAAGGCATCGTCGGACCGGCCGGGATGCCGCGCGACGTGGTGAACAAACTGGCCAAGGCCTTGCGCGACACGTTGGCCAAGCCCGATGTTCGGCAAAAATTCGCCCAGACCGGGTCCGCTGTGATGGAGCGCGGCCCGGAAGAATTCAGCGCCTTTGTCGCGGCCGAGGTGGCGCGCTGGGTGCCGGTCATACGCGCGTCCGGTGCCACCCTGGAGTAAGCCGTGGCCAGCGCCGAGTTGCAACAAGTCCGCAAGTCCTATGACGGCAAGACCGCCGTCATCCATGGCATCGACCTGGAAATCGCGCACGGCGAGTTCGTGGTGTTTGTCGGGCCGTCGGGTTGCGGCAAGAGCACTCTGCTGCGCATGGTCGGGGGGCCGGAGGGCAGGGGCGCGTCGTGGGCGGGTTGACACAGGGTGGATTGAAGGGTTGAAGACATGCAGAAGATTCGCTACGCATTGATTGGTTGCGGCAGCATGGGCCGTGAGCACATCGAGAACATCAAGTCCATCGACGGCACCGAGATCACCGCCATCGCCGACCCGAACGCGGCCAGCCGCGCGGCGGCGCAGGCGCAGCTGGCGGCCCCGGTGCAGGCATTTGAGGATCACCGGGATTTACTGGCCGGCGCAGCCTTCGACGCACTGGTGATCTCCACACCCAACCACACCCATATCACCGTGCTGCGCGAGGCGCTGCAGTCCGATGCGCACATCCTGATCGAAAAACCCCTGTGCACCCGGATTGAGGACTGCCTGGAATTGGTGCAGCAGGCCCAGGGTCGCCGGGCCATGGTCTGGGTGGCCCAGGAATACCGCTACATGCCGCCGGTGGCGGAGATGTTGCGCATGGCCCACGAAGGCGCCGTGGGCCGCATCCACCAGGTCGCCATCCGTGAGCACCGTGAGCCGTTTTATCCCAAGGTGGACGACTGGAACCGCTTCTCGGCCAACACTGGCGGCACACTGGTGGAGAAGTGCTGCCACTACTTCAACCTGATGGACCTGGTGCTGGGCGAGAAGCCGGTGTCGGTGTTCGCATCGGGCGGCCAGCGCGTGAACCATCTGGACGAAACCTACGGCGGGCGTGTCCCCGACATCCTGGACAGCGCTTACGTGGTGGTGGAATACCCCAGTGGCGCGCGCGCCATGCTCGACCTGTGCATGTTTGCCGAGAACTCGGTCGACAACGAGCAGATCGTCATTGTGGGAGACGAGGGCAAACTCGAATCTCTGCTGCCTTCACTCACCCTGCGGTACGGCCGGCGCGAGGACTGGGGCACGCGCAAGGTCTGGGGCCAGACGGCCAGTAGCGGCAAGGGGGTGTCCGTGCGGCGGGTCTGGGACACCAGCATCAAATACATGGGCAACCATTTCGGTGCCTCGTATGTCGAACATGCCAGGTTCGCCCATGCGATCCGGCACGGCTTGCCACCCGAGGTGACGCTGGAAGACGGCCTGCGTGCGGTTGCCACCGGCATCGCTGCGCACCGCAGCATCGACAGCCACAGCGTGGTGGCGATGGCCGATGTGCTGCCGGCCGGCTGGTAACCCGGGAAACCTGCCATGACCTACACCCTCTATCCGTCCCTGCAGGGGCGTACGGTTTTCATTTCCGGCGGCTCGTCGGGCATTGGCGCAGAGCTCGTCCGCGCCTTCGTGGCACAGGGCAGCCGGGTCGCCTTTTGTGGCACCAGGCCGGGCGGCGGCGACGCCTTGATCGCGGAGGCAACACAGGCCGGCCGTGCCGCACCGTGGTACGAGGCCTGCGATGTACGCGACATCCCGGCGCTGCAGGCGATGCTGGGCTGCGTCGCGCAGCACTTCGGGCCGATCCAGGTGCTGGTCAACAACGCCGGTCGCGACGACCGCCATGCCCTGGACGAACTGACACCGGAGTACTGGGACAACTGCCTGGCCATCAACTTGCGCCACCAGGTGTTTGCCACCCAGACCGTCGCCCGGCAGCTCAAGGCGGCGGCCCTGGGCGGCAGCATCATCAACATGGGTTCCATCAGCTGGATGCGCGGGCGCCCGAACCTGATCGGCTACACCACCAGCAAGGCGGCCATCTCCGGCATGACGCGCAGTCTGGCGCGCGAACTCGGCGAGGCCGGCATCCGCGTCAACGCCCTGGTGCCGGGCGCGATCGTGACCGAGCGGCAGTCCCAGCTTTGGCGCAACCCGCAGGAAGACCAGAAGTTCATCGACCTGCAATGCCTGAAATTCCGGCTGGACTCGACCCACGTGGCGCGCTCGACGCTGTTCCTGGCCAGTGATGACAGCGACGGCATCACCGGGCAGAACCTGATCGTGGATGCCGGATTGGCGCAGGTCTCGGTGGCCGGCTGAAGCGTAAAGCGCTGGTAAACCCTATTGTCCTGATTGAACCAATGGTTTAGCACTCTCTCCAAGAGAGTGCTAGTATTCAAACAAACATTCACTCAAGGAGTTCCGGCATGACGGTTCACACTGCAGTCCCTGGTTCCGCACTTGCGATCGCCAACCCGTGGGGCATGGTGCCCGCGCTCGGCAACCTGGACGCCTACATTTCGGCAGCCAACCGCCTGCCGATGCTGACTCTGGAGCAGGAGCAGAGTTTTGCGCGCAAGTTCCGTGACGCGAACGACCTCGAGGCTGCCGGGAAGTTAGTGCTCTCTCACTTGCGTCTGGTGGTCTCCGTTTCGCGTCAGTACCTGGGTTACGGCCTGCCCCACGGAGACCTGATCCAGGAAGGCAATGTCGGCCTGATGAAGGCGGTCAAGCGTTTCGACCCGGACCAGGGCGTGCGGCTGGTCAGTTACGCCCTGCACTGGATCAAGGCCGAGATTCACGAGTACATCCTGAAGAACTGGCGCATGGTGAAGGTGGCGACCACCAAGGCTCAGCGCAAACTGTTCTTCAATCTGCGATCCATGAAGCAGCGTTTCAAGTCCGCGGATGCGGCGGCCCATGCCGGCACCCACCGCGACACGCTGAACGAAGCGCAGATCGACACCATGGCACGCGAACTCAACGTGAAACGCGAGGAGGTGATCGAGATGGAAACCCGTCTGTCCGGCGGCGACGTATTGCTCGATCCCAGCCCGTCGGACGACGGTGACGAGGCCTTCGGCCCGATCGCCTACCTGACCGACACGACGCACGAACCGACGGCGATGCTCGAATCACACCAGCGCGACGTGCTGGCGTCGGACGGTATCGCCCTGGCCCTGGACACCCTGGACCCGCGCAGCCGGCGCATCGTGGAGGAGCGCTGGCTCAAGGTCAACGACGACAGTTCAGGCGGCATGACGCTGCACGACCTGGCTGGTGAATATGGCGTCAGCGCCGAACGCATCCGCCAGATCGAGGTGGCGGCCATGAAAAAGATGAAGAAGGCGCTGATCAGTTACGCCTGACCGATGCCGCCGCCCCGGCCGGGCCGAACCCGTGTCACACGGCCTGTTGCAGTAGTTGCCGGATATCACCGGCCAGCGCCTTGGCCCCACTGCCGTAGCGGGTAAACAGCCTGATGCGGCCTTTCGTGTCGAAGACATAACTGCCTGCTGAGTGGTCCATCGTGTAGCTGGTCGCGGTGCGGCCCTCGGCTTTCCTGTAGTAGGCCTTGAAGTCCTTGGTCAGCGCGGTCAACTGTTCCGGCGAGATCGGACGCAGCGCCAGGAAGGATGGGTCGAAATTGGCCATGTAGGCCTTCAAAACATCCGCGGTGTCGCGCTCGGGGTCCACCGTGATGAACACGCCCTGCAGCCGCGCGCCGTCGACTCCCAGCATCTTGCGGATTTCGGCCAGCTCCGCCATGGTGGTCGGGCAGACATCCTGGCACTGGGTGTAGCCGAAAAACACGACGACAATCTTGCCGGAAAAATCCTTCATCGAGCGTAGCTGGCCATTGTGGTCCGGCAGGCTGAAATCACGCGCGTAGTCGGCACCGGTGATGTCGATCGACACGAAGGATGGCGCCTTCTCGGCGCAACCGGGCAACACCAGCAGCAAGCCGGCAGAGAGGGCGGCTCCTGACAGGAATTGCAGGGCTTGTCGTTTGTTCATGGTAGGTTCATCCGGATTGGCCCGCAGGCTCACAACAGGTAGTGGTCGAGCAGCAGGGCGGCAAATAGCAGGCTCAGGTGCCACAGTGAGTAGCGAAAGGTCTTGCGTGCCAGGGCATCTGAATAGTCGCGCCAGAGCCAGAACCCGTACAGGCAGAACCCAACACTCAGAATGACCGCTGCCAGCAAGTACAGCCAGGAGCTCATGCCGTAGACGAAGGGCAACAGGCAGGCCGCAAACAGCACGCCGGTGTACAGCAGGATCTGCAGGCGTGTGAATTCGCTACCATGGGTAACCGGCAGCATCGGCAGACCGGACTTGCGGTAATCCTCGACCCGGTACAGCGCCAGCGCCCAGAAGTGCGGCGGAGTCCACAGGAAGATGATCAGGAAAAGGATCATTGCCTCCGGCCCCACATCACCGGTGATCGCCGCCCAGCCGAGCACCGGCGGCATGGCACCCGATGCGCCACCGATGACGATGTTCTGGGGAGTCAGCGGCTTGAGCACCACGGTGTAGACCACTGCGTAACCGACGAAGGTGGCGAAGGTCAGCCACATCGTCAGCGGGTTCACCCACCAATACAAGAGCGCCGAGCCCGACACGCCAAGCAACGCCGAAAACAACAGGGTATGGCCGTTGCCAAGCTGGCCGCGTGCGGTCGGCCGCCAGGCGGTGCGTTTCATCTTGGCGTCGATGCCCTGCTCGACGATGCAGTTGAACGCGGCTGCGGCTGCGGCCACCAGCCAGACACCGGCGCACGCCAGGGCCATCAGCCTGAGATCGCCCCAGGACGGCAGGCCCGGGATCGCGAGCACCATGCCGATCAGGGCGCAGAACACAATGAGCTGCACCACACGCGGCTTGGTGAGCGCGTAGTATTGCCGCAGCAGCGACAGTGGCACCTCCTCGGGTAACGCGGTGGATTTGCCTGTCATGCCGAAACTCCTGGTGCAGGCACGGCCGTGCCGCTGGTCGCGCGTGCGGCCGCGGGGGCGGTCCTGATGACCGACCAGGTCAGCACCAGCACCAGAGCGGCGGCACCGGCGGTATGCAACAGGGCCGCCACGAGAGGCCAGCCAAGGACCACGTTGGCCAAGCCGCTGCCAAGCTGCAGCGCGGCCAGAGAACCGAGCCAGCGCGCAGGTATCCGCAACGTGCTGACAGCATACAAGCGCAGTGCCAGTGCGCCGAGCGCCAGCAGCAGCACATAGGCCATCAACCGGTGGGCCATGTGGATGGCGGTCAGGGCGGCGAAACTGATCGGCTGACCGTCCGGCGTCATACCGAGGTCGCGCCACACCTGAAACGCCTGGTCGAACCGCATGTCCGGCCACCAGCTGCCCTGGCAAAGCGGGAAATCCTGGCACGCCAGCACGGCATAGTTGGTGCTGACCCAGCCGCCCAGTGCAAGCTGAACCGCCAGCAGGACGCAGGTGGCTCGCAGCAGCAGCGCAGTCGACGCATCCAGCGTCACGGGCGGCGCCGCAAGCCGCCGGCTGCGGAGCTGCTCGATCTGCACACACAACATGGCCAGCAGGACCATGCCTCCGAGCAGATGCAAGGTCACGATGGCGGGACGCAGCTTCATGGTGACGGTCCACGCGCCAAACGCGCCCTGCACGCAGACCCAGATCAGGGTCGCCGTGGGCCACCAACGTGTGGTCCATGCCACCGTATCGCCCTGTCGCAGCCGCCAGCTGGCCGCTGCCAGGATCAGGATCAGGCCACCGACACCGGTGGCCAGGTACCGGTGCAGCATCTCGATCCAGGCCTTGGAGTGGGTCACTGGCCCGGACGGCATGGCCGACTGGGCGGCGCCGATATGCGCGGTGGCTCCGACCGGGCTGGCGTGGCCGTAACAGCCGGGCCAGTCGGGGCAGCCCAGGCCGGAATCGGACAAGCGGGTGAAGGCGCCAAACACCACCAGATCGAAGGTCAGCACCAGTGTGAGCACCGTCAACTGGTGTTGCCAGCTGCGGCCGGGCCGGCCACGCCCCCGCAGCCACATCCAGCCGACCACCAGCGAGGCCAGTACGGCACCCACCAGCAATAGCTGTGCCAGCGGGGCCAGGTCGACGGCGGCCGGGGCCGTCATGGCGCCACCTGTCGGCCCGCCGTGTCCCAGGATGCACTGGCGCGCAACACGCGCTCCAGGTCCCGCTTGGCACGGGCGGCTCCGGTCATGTCAAGGGCGGCGGGAAACCGAATCATCCAGTTGCCCAGTGGATCAACCAGATAGAGGTGTTCTTCCAGGCGGTGGCCATCCGACGGTTTCAGCCACTGCGCCAGGGCGCCGGGCTCGAGTCGCAACACCGTGGCATCCTTCAGCGCCGGACGCAATTCGGCCGCTATCGGCGTCGCGTCGTTGACCAGCCAGACACGGTCGACACGGTCCTTGTCCTTGCCCAGGCTCTGGCGGACCTGGCGCTGCAGGTAAAGGTGCTGCTGGCACGATGCGTCACAGGCGCCGCCCGCCACACTGACCAGCAGCCACTGGCCGCGCAGGGTGCGCAGGTTGACCGGCAGGCCGTCCAGCGCCGCACCGACCAGGTCTGGCAACGGACGTTGCGGGTTCACCAGCTCCCCGAACACGCGTTGCGTCTCGGGTCGTATCACGTAGTAGGTCAGATAAGAGGCAATCACCGGTGCGGCGCAAGCTGCGAACACCAGCATCATCTTCCAGCGGCCGACCACGGTGCGGCGGGCATCGCCGATCAGCCCGGGCGCAGGAGAGCCGGGCAGCGAATGCACGGTCAGGCCCAGTGGTTCGTCATGGTGAGGGGGCAGGCGCACCTCAGCGGGGTGGGATGAAACGTCGGGCAATTTGGAACCAGCCATAAAGAAGGGTGGTCAAGCCACCTAGCGCAAACCATTGAAACGCATATCCATAGTGCTTCTCGACACCGACGTTGATGCGCGGCCAATCGCGCACAAGTCCGTCGCCCGCCGGCCCGGTCTGCAACAGGGACACACCCAGCAGCGGTTTACCAATCTCGCGGGAGAACTGCGCCAGATCGAGATTTTGCCGGATCACGCCGGCCTGCGACGCGTCGAAGTCGTATAGCTTGGAGGGAGGCGGGGCAATTCGCGCAGCCAGTTCCACCACACCGGCCGGTACCGGCAGCGCCGGCACCTGGGAGCGGTCGACAAAGTTGCGCGCCACCCAGCCGCGTTGCACCACTACCACCTTGGCCGAGTCTTCCAGTTGCAGCGGTGTGACCGCGAAAAAGCCCGGCTTGCCGTTCATCTGCCGGTTGTCCAGGAACACCGTGTGGGCGCCCAACCACGTGCCGCGCACAACCACACGGCGGTACAGCAGGCCGGTCGCCGCAGATTGCTGCGCCAGGCCTGCGCCATCCAGCATGGCCATTTGCTGCCGCTGGTCCATCAGGCCCTGCAACGCCAGTTTCTCCGCCGCCCGCGACAACTGCCAGAAACCCAGCGCAACCGTTACGAAAGCAGCCACCAGGGCCGCCAGTGTGACCATCCAGAACCGGGCAGGCAGGGTCCCTGCTCTCACCGGATAATCGCCTGCATGGTGTATCTCGTCATAGTCGCTTTTCTGGCCATAGTCGGCAGCCTCGGCGCGGCTTTGTACTTCATGATGCAGGATGGCCGTGACGGCAAGGCCAAAACCAAGAACATGGCGCGCGCGCTCGCGTTTCGCGTCGGGTTCTCGATCCTGCTGTTTGTCTGCGTGCTGGCGGCCTGGCAGCTGGGCTACATCCAACCCACAGGGATCCGCGTGGGCCGATAGGGTCCGCGCCATCACCGCACCCATCGCCGCCGATCAGCAGCCGGCGGCCTGCGGTCCTGGTTGCGCGTTATCTGCCTTGGCGGGAGCCACGCCACCCGGGCGTGGCGCACCGGTTCAGATCCAGTAAACCAGGATGTACAGCCCAAGCCAGACCACGTCCACAAAGTGCCAATACCAGGCGGCACCCTCGAAGCCGAAATGCCTTTGCGGCGTGAAATGGCCCTTTTGCAGACGCAAGGTGATGATCAGCAGCATCAGCATGCCGATGAACACGTGGAACCCGTGGAAACCCGTCAGCATGAAGAAGGTGGATCCGTAGGCGCCAGAAGTCAACTTGAGGTTCAGGTCGCTGTAGGCATGGGCATATTCATACCCCTGTACGAACAGGAACACGATTCCCAACAGCACCGTCAGCCACATGAAGCCGATGGTTCGGCTGCGGTTACCCACCTGCAGTGCATGGTGCGCAATCGTCAGCGTGACGCCCGAGCTCAGCAGCAACGCAGTATTGATGGTAGGGAGCCAGAACGGCGTCATGGTCTGGAACGGCTCGACGGTTCCCGCAGGCGATGTGGTAGCCCCGGCCACGACGCTCGGCCACGCGGCCTTGAAGTCGGGCCAGAGCACCGCGTTCTCGAGATCGCCAAGCGCTGGGACCGAATGCGCACGCATCCACCACAAGGCGCTGAAGAATGCACCGAAGAACATCACTTCGGAAAAGATGAACCAGCTCATGCTCCAGCGGAAGGACAGGTCGACCTTGTACCCGTAGGAGCCGCCTTCGCTCTCCGAGATGGCGACACCAAACCACTTGTACAGGATGACAAACAACCATCCGAAACCGAAGATCAGGGGGTACTTGCCCCAATCCGCGCCATTGATCCACTGGCCCGCGCCCAGCATGATGAAGAACAGGCCGAATGCCGCGAGCGCCGGATAACTCGACGGATTTGGCACGAAATAATACGGGGTGCCACTTTGGGATGTTGAACTCATTTCTTCTCCAGCTCTCGATTCAGGATTTCCAGATATGGGTATGCCGCAGCGTTTATTTCGCCACGACCCAATTGACCAGCACGATCAGTGCACCAACAAACACAAATACGCCGGCAAAGCCCACCAGGATGATGTGCACAGGGTTGAGCCGCGCGCCATCCTGCTCCAGGTCGCTGCCCCGGCGCAGCCCGACGAACGACCAGGCCACGGCCTTGACCGTGCCCCAGAACGAGCCACTGCGCGCCAGTACCCGGTCAGATCCGGCGCTCATCGAGCATCCTTGCTGCGCATTGAGGAATTTGCCGTGGGGAGCGGCCCTGCGGTCTCAAGAACGCGCCTTCGCAGCCGGTTCGACCGCCACCGCCGCCGAGGGTGCAGCAGGCACCGAACCGCCGACTTCGAAAAACGTGTAAGACAGCGTGATTGTGGAAACATCACGCGACAGCTTCGGATCGATCACGAAGACCACCGGCCAGGACTTCTTTTCACCCGGCTCAAGCGTGTACTGGGTGAAGCAGAAACACTGCAGCTTGTTGAAATGCGCAGCCGCCTGCTGCGGTGCGTAACTGGGAATGGCCTGCGCCGCCATCCGGCGCTTCTGCATGTTCTGGAACTCGTACATCACCGTCA
>JANOUM010000139.1:0-1928 GCA_031416855.1 Rhodoferax sp.
GGGAAGTTTTGATCTTCATGGTGCATTGCTCCAGGTTCAACGGCTGCCAGGCGTTGGCGTGAAGAGGTACGGGAAGCCCGACAGCAACGGCACGACCGCTTGGTCAACCGCATCGTGGAGCTTGAAGGATGTGGCGCCCAATGGCACCTTGCTCGGGTTGCAATCCAGCCCGAAGCCGAGTGCATTGGCGTTGCCGTTGGCCACGCACAGGCCACCCATCACCGCCACCAGCGAGATGTCCACCACATCGTCTTTCGGCCGGCGGCCGTTCGGGTAACCCGCGTTGTCGCTGCCACCGGCCAGGATGTTGCCAACGATGCCCAGGCGGTTCTGCTGTGCGAAGGGCACCGCAGCGATCGCGGTGTTCATGCGCAGCATCTCCGAACCCACCACGTTGGCGGGCTTGTTAACACCGGTTATGCCGGTCAGGAAGGTGGTGACGAGGTCGTTGCGCGGAAAGTTGGTGGGCGCGGTGCCGGGGATGGCGAGCGCAATTTCCAGCAATGCCGGCAGCGTCGGGTTGGTCACGTAGTCGATGAACTGGCCGTCGCCACTGGGCACGCTGGCGTTGAACTTGTCCTTGTCCTTGAGGCCGATGACAACCTCATTGACCAAGGGCATGCCCAGGCGCGACACCTGCACCCAGGCGCCGCCTGGTTTCTCGCTGGTCTGGTGGCCGCTCGGCGGGCTGGGGTTGAGCAAGCGGGCCTGGCGCAGGCTGGCTGTCGTCCAGCCGCCGATGACGGTCTCGCTGCCGGCGGTGAGGCAAGTCTTGGCCACTTCCAGCGCCAGCGTGGTGACGTTGGCACCTTCGAGGGTGTTGGGCGCGGCGTTGATCAGCGCCGGGTCGGTGATGACGGCCAGAGGCGCGTTGACGAGGTCGAAGATGGTGCCCAAGTTGACGGCGAAGCCTTCCTTGCGTTGGCCCACAAACAGCTTGGCCGGTGTGCTGCAGCCTGGGATGTTGACGGTGTAGATATGCTGGTTGGCATAGGCGTCGTAGTTGGGAATGGTCTTGACGCCGATGTTGTCCACCGGCTTTCTGAATGTCGCACTGCCGCCGGTGGCGTTGGTGATGGCGGCGGCGGTGCCCGTGCGGCGGTCACCGCGGACCACGGTCACGCTGTAGCTTTCAGCCAGATTCAGCGACGCCGAGCCGGGGGCCATCACCTGACCGGCCTGTACCAGAGGAATGGCAACGTTCTTGCCACCGATGGGTAGCGTGATGCCGTTGCCCGCGTTGGCCAGCGTGTTGGTGAAGCGGAACTGGAACGTCAGGTCTTCCTTTGCGTCACCGTTGTTGTCAACGTGGATTTCATACAGCGCGTTCGGGTCCATCGCGAAGTAGTTCGGACCGCCGTACGGGGCCTGCAGCGGCTGGTAGTTGGCGATCAGCGTGACGAAGGCTGAGCGGCCGGTCTCGTAGCTGTTGAACATGTAGAAATCGGTGCCGTCCACCTTCGGACTGGTGGTGATGAATGGCGCTTCACGGTGGCTCGAAGCAGTCGCCAGGCCGGCGACTGCCAACAGCGCAGCAGCTGCCAGCGGGGCCAGTTGGGTCAGTGGCGCTGTGCGGCGAAATTTGGAATGGATCATGTGTCTGCTCCTGGATGAATGGGTGGATGCGGGGTAGTCGGCGCCTCGGTCTCGTGGGCCGGCATCGTTCTTTACGCGGCGGACTGCCCACTGGATGTGCGGCGCGATTACCTGGGTTGTTGACAAGGCCATGCATCTATCGGTTGCGGAGCCACGTAGCGATCAGGTGGCAACCCCGCCAACCTTTACCCAACCACCTGGAGCCTTGCATGACACCTCTGTTCACCCTGGCACGCCGCGCGCTGATGTCGCCTCTGTTCTGTGCCGCTCTGTTCACACCCTTGTTCAGTGCCACCGCGTCGGCCATGCCGGTGCAGTACTTCGTGTCTTAC
>JANOUM010000140.1:0-7647 GCA_031416855.1 Rhodoferax sp.
CCACGACCGATGTCCAGGTCGACCCCGCGCAGGATGTGGGCGGTGCCGCGCCGGGTTGAGGCTTCCAGTTTGAGCCCGCGAATCCGGACCAGCGGCGTAGCGGACGCCAGCGTCGGTTGCGCCATCAGTGCTCCCGTCCGATACGCGGGTCGACCGCGTCGCGCAGCGCCTCGCCAAACAGCGTGAATCCCAGCGTGGCAATCGCCAGTGCCACACTCGACACCACCACCGGGATCCAGGTCTCGGAGATGTAGGTGTAGCCGTCTTGGATCAGCGTACCCCAGCTCGCCAGCGGCGGGCGCACACCCAGCCCCAGAAACGACAGCCCGGCCTCGATGGTGATGACCACCGGGATATCCATCGACGCCAGAATCACCAGTGGGCCCAGGATATTGGGCAACACATGGTGGAACACGATGCGCCCCCAGCCGGCGCCCAGAATGCGCTCGGACTCCAGAAACGGCGCGCTCTTGAGCGTGAGGGTCTGTGAACGCGCGACACGGCCGAAGTGCGGCACCAGCGTGACCGCCACGATGAACACCACGATCAGCGTCGAGGGGCCGAACACCGCCACCACGGCCAATGCCAGCACCAGGCTTGGGAACGACGAGATCACGTCGAACACGATCAGCACGAAACGCTCACTGCGCGCCGGGAGGTACGCCGCCAGAATGCCGAGCCCGGTGCCCAGCGTCAGCGCAATGCCGATTGACAACACCGCCACCTGCATCGCGACCGATGCTCCGTGCACCATGCGCGAAAACAAATCCCGCCCCAGGTGGTCGGTGCCAAACCAGTGCGCCGTTGTGGGGCGCGAAAAGCGGTTCATCACGTCCAGCGTGTCGGGATTGTGCGTCGCCACCCAGGGCGCGAACACGGCACAACCCAGCACCAGCAATACGATCACCAGCCCGACGGCCCCGGTCAGGGTGCCGCAGACCTTGCGCAGGGTCGCAAGAACACTGCCCAGCACATTCATCCTGCGGCGCTCCCGGATCCGGTGTTGTGGCGGATACGCGGATCGATCGCCGAGTAGGACAGGTCGACGATCAGGTTCACAAGCACAAATACCACCACCACCACCAGCACCGCGCCCTGCACCACGGGGTAGTTGCGTTCGGAGATCGCGCCATAGATCAGACGCCCCAGGCCGGGACGCGCAAACACGATCTCGATCAGCACGGCACCACCCAGCAAGCGGCCGATGCCCAGGCCCAGGATCGTGATGGTGGGAATGCAGGCGTTCTTGAGCGCGTACTTGTAGGTGATCAGCCGCTCGGACAGGCCGAAGGCTCGGGAAGTCCGGATGTAGTTCTCACCCATCACCTCGAGCATCGAAGTGCGCACCAGCCGCGCGATGAAACCGATCCAGCCCAGCGCCAGGGCTGTGGTGGGCAGGACCATGCGGCGAAACTCGTCTTGCAAGGTGCCGGACTGGCTTGTCCCCAGCACGGGCAGCCAGTCGAGCCAGATGGCGAAGATCAGCAACAGAAAAATGGCAATCACGAAGCCCGGGACGGCGATGAAGGCGACCGATGTGAACGCCAGGATGTTGTCGGCCACGGTACCGCGGTGCGTCGCGGCGAAGATGCCCAGCGGGATACCAGTAACCACCGCAAGGCCGATGGCGGAGAACGTCAACACCAGTGTGTAGGGGAGGACGTTGAGAATCATGCTGATGACCGGGCGGCCGGACACCACGTCGGTGCCCAGGTCACCGCGCAACACATTGCTGAAAAAGCGCCACATCCGGATGTGGATCGGCTGGTCGAGCCCCATTTCGCTGATGAAGCGTTTGGAGAACTCGGGCGAAGCCTGCGGCCCGAGCAACACCGCCGCCGGGTCGCCGGGCACGATGCTGGAGAGCGTGAACAACAACAGCATCGCGCCGAGAACGATCAGCACCGTCGTGACCAGACGGCTGGTCAGGTAGCGCAGGGTATCAGCCTGCACTGAAATCCGCGTACTGCCAGTCGGCCCAGCCGGGTACCGAGGCCGGCTTCAACCAGTTGCGGTGCACCAGCGCGTTGGCTTCGTTGGTGAGCCACACATAGGCACTGGTCTTGTCCATCGCCTTTTGCATGTCGACCACCATCGCGCGGCGCTTGGCCGGGTCGGTCTCGCTGTCGGCACTCTTGAACAACCCATCGAACTCGGGACTGTTCCAGCGCGACCAGTTCCAGTTGCCGACCTGGCTGGGCGTGAACCATTGCAGCACGAAGTTCGGGTCGTGCTTGGCGTTGAAGCGCGACATGTACAACTCGAGGTTTTTGCCGGCATCGGCCTTGCCCGAACTCCAGTAGGTGCCGCCGGGCTGCGCATCGACTTCGATCGTCACGCCGATCTCGGCCAGCAGCGCACGCGCCACCAGCGCCATGTTCTGGTATTCGGGCTGGTTCAGGATCGTGAGCTTCAGCTTCAGGTTGCTTTGGCCGGCCGCAGCCAGCAGCGCCTTGGCCTCGGCCACATTGCGCCGGTAGACCGGTGCCTCCTTCCAGTGGCCCATGATCTGCGGCGGTAACGCGGTATGCAAACGCGGCACCTTGCCGTTGTAACCCGCCAGCAGCATCTGGTCCACATCCACCCCCAGGCGAATGGCCTGGCGCACACGCACATCGGTCAGGGCGCCTTTTTCCATGTTCATGCCCATCCACACGTAAGCGATGGAGGGTTGGTCGCTCACCGTGAGGCCCGACACGCCGCGCAACGGCTCGGCCGCGGCCGGCGCAAAAATCGCAAAGTCCAGCTCGCCGGCGCGCAGGGCCAGGTCCGCAGTCTTTGCATCGGTGATCACCCGCACGTTGATTTCGTCGAAGTTGCCGCGCCGCGCCCCCTTGAAAGCCGGGTTGCGCTTGAGCACCACGCCCTTTTGCTTGTCGAACGAAGTCACCTGGTACGGGCCGGAGCCTACCGGCTTGAAGCCGAATTCGGGGCCACGCTGCTCGACAGCTTTCTTGCTGACGATGCAACCCGAGCCGTCACCGATCACCACGTCGAAGATGTTCGCGCGCGGCTGGGACAGGACGATCCGGCCTTCGTACTTGCTCTTGACTTCCACGCCCACCAGATGCAGCCAGTCGGCCTTGTAGGCGGACTCCTTGGCGCCGGCAACCGGCGGCAGGCCGATGCGTTCGTACGAAAATTTGACGTCATCGGCGGTCATCTCACCAAAACCGTCGGTGAACATCTGGCCCGGTTTGAGCCTGAACTCGATCGTGGTGGGCGAAGTCTGCTTGATCTCGGCTGCCGCGTCGAGCTCGAGCTCGGCCGAGTTCGGCTTCGGCGTCATCAGGCGCTGGTACACCACCCGCATCACGTTGCCGTCAGTCGGACCGCGCCGGTGGGCAGGGTCGATGACCTCGAATTCCGTCGACGCACGCACATTGATGGTCTGGCGCGGACCACCTGAGGCCTGGGCCTGGGCGCCCAGAGGGAAACCGATCGCCCCTGCACCCACCAGACCCGCACCGGCACCTGCCGCCAGGATAACGCGCCTGGAAAAATTGTTCGTCATCATCATTCTCCTAGTTGATCAAAAAACCCACCGAAACCATGCACCGCGCTGGCCTGGCGAACCACGGCAGTCGCTCCTCAAACGGGAAACCTGACAGTGCCACTGCGCCACCGGCGGCCTGCAGCACCTGCCCGCCGAATTTGACGCCCTGACAGTGACCAGGTTCCCCACATGCCTTGTTGCGCACAGTATCATGACTTGCCGCTTTGCAGTTGCAGGTAGCGCTCGCATAGTCCCCCTTCACGTGGCGGGCCACACTGCCGCAATCGATGATCGGCGCGGACTGGCAGTCGATTTCATTTCAAATGCCCCTGGACCGCTTGGCCCGACGCGGTCGGTCCATCAGCGAAACCGCAACTGTTGCCCGATACCCTGTCGTTGCGCCTTCTGCAGCATGGCGTACCCCAGCGCGATGTCGCTCAATGACAACCCGCGGTGCCAGAAGAGAATGTTCTCCGCATCGTTCTCGCGCCCAGGCTTGAGCCCCGCCACCACCTGCCCCATCTCCGCATGCAAAGTCTGCGCCGACAACTTGCCAGCCTCGACATGGGCGCGCAACGAACCGAACTGCCCGCCTTTGCACTGGCCCCAGTCGTCCACCACGAGTTTGGACATGATGTCGGTGAGGTTCAGCTCCACCGCGCTCATGGTGCCGTAGGGCACGACAAAAGCGCCGGGCTTGATCCATTCGGTCTTGAGCAGGGGCGTCGGTTCGCGCAGGCGCGAGGCCTCGACGACGATGTCGGCGCCGGCCACGGTGTCGTGCCAGTTGTCGCACACGCGCACCGGCTTGCCGAGGTCTTTTGAGAGGCGTTCGCCAAACGCGTTGCGGCTTTCGGGCCGGGCCGAATGCACCCGGATTTCGTCGAAGTTGAACAACCTGTCGAGCAGACGCACATTCCAGTAGGCCGTGCCACGCGCACCGATATGGCCCAGCACCTTGCTGTTCTTGCGGGCGAGGTGCTTGGCGCCAATGGCTGTCACCGCGCCGGTGCGCATGTCGGTGATGGCGGTGGCGTCGACGATGGCGACCGGAATGCCGGTGCGCGGGTCGAACAGGTTGAGCACACCCACTTCGGAGGGCAGGTCCTGCTTGTAGTTGTCGACAAAGTCGCCCACCACTTTCACGCCAGCCAGATTGATCGGCGCGCCGATGGCGCCACGCAACACGTTGAAATGGCCGTCCACCCCGGCCTTGGGCGCCAGGTGCATGCGCGGCTCGATGACACATTCACCGCGGCCCTGCGAGGCCAGGCTGGATTCGATGGCCTGCAAGATTTCTTCGTCGGTGAGGGCCAGGGCTTCGATGTCCGGGCCGTTGAGGTAGGTGATGTGGATGGGAGTCATGCTAGTGTGCGATTGCGGGTTGCGTTCAGGGGGAGGGTGAATAGCGCGGGTCACGTCCCGCGAAGGTCGTGGCCGGCCATGGCGCCGCGCACGACAGCGCGCAGGGCCTGGACCAGGCTGTCGGCAAATAGCGCATCCTGCGCGGCCATGGCATCCGGGCCGCAGGGCCGATCGGCCTGCAAGGGCGCAACGGCCGAACGCACGGCGGCAAACACCGGTTGCGTGCCGGCACCCAGCCTGACCGCGCCCCGCAAGTCAACCGCCTGCGCTGCCACCAGCGCCTCGACCGCCACCAGATGGCGCATCAGCCGCATTTGTTCGTCGAGTTTGCGCACACACAACAGGGCATGGGTGGCGTGGTCTTCCACCGTGTCCGACACCACCACTGCGTCGAGGCTGGCCGGCGTGGCCTTGAGCCGGATCTCGGCATGCAGGGCAGCTGCGGTCTTCTGCATCGCATTGAAACCGACACTGGCACCACCCACCGGCGACAGGTATCTGGGCAAACCGCTCAAGGCCGGATTCTGCAGCTTGATGATCCGCTGAACCGATGCCGTCGCCAGATGGGTCAGCGCAATCGCCATGCTGTCGAACGCCAGCGCGACCATGGGGGGATGAAAATTGGGCGACGACAACATTTCGCCCTCTGTTGCGAGCACCAGCGGGCTGTCCGAGATGCCGTTGATCTCGGCCTCTACCGCGTCACCAAGCATGGCCAGCGCCGCATGGGTGGAGCCAAAAACCTGCGCCATGGTGCGAAATGACAGGGCGTCCTGGATCGAGCGCGGCGGCGCACCATACAGGCTGCTGCCGGCCAGCAGTGCCCGGAACAGCGTGGCCACCGCCACTTGGGCGCCGGCCGGCCGCGCCGCCGCGATGCGTGGATCGAACGCGCTCAAGTTGGCCGCATAGCCCTCATCGGCCAAGGCAGCAACCGCAGCGGCCACCAGAAGCAGTTGCGCCAGGTCGGACGCCACCAGCGCCGCATAACCTGCGGTGACCGGGCTGGCATTGATCAGCCCCAGGCCATCTTTGGCCTGCAAACACACCGGCACGAGCCCGGCCGCCGCCAGCGCGCCGGCGCCGTGGTACCGGCGGCCCTGGAAAAACGCCTCGCCCTGCCCGATGACCGGCGCAGCCAGGTGCGCCGACAGGCCCAGGTCACCCGCGCCAATGGAGCCCAGCATCGGCACTACCGGGGTCACGCCCCGGTCCAGCAGTTGCATCACTGCCTGCGCCGCCTCGGGGCTGACCCCGGTACCACCACGGGCGAAGCTGATCACCCGCGCCAGCTGTGCGGCGCGGACCACCTCCAGCGGCAACGCGGCGCCCATGCCGATCATCCGGCCGACGATCACCTGCTCCTGAAAAGCCACCACCTCGCTGGCGTCCAGGCGGTACGCCAGGTTGCCGCCCAAGCCGGTGTTCAGGCCATAGACCGGAGCACCGCTGTCGATGTGCCGCTGCACCACCTGCCGGTCCGATTGCAAGCGCTGCAGTGCCGCCGCAGAAAACGCAAAGCGGTTCGCGCCACGCGCCCACGCCGCCAGCACGTCACAGGTGATGAACGCTGAATCGATCAGGTGTTGGGGCATGGCGACAACATAGCGAATGCGGCAAGGGTAGCCAAAACACTTCGGCAAACAAAATTCAATATTTTTAAGGCATCGTATTTGCAGAATTTATACTGGTGCCATGCAGCGCGCAACACGCGTGAACGTCGTCCATGAACTTCTCCCTCAAGCAGATCCGCTATTTTGTGGCCACGGCGCAACTGGGCCAGGTATCACGGGCCGCTGACCAGTTGCATGTCACGCAGTCGGCGGTGACCCTTTCCATCCGCGACCTGGAAAGCGAGTTGGGGTACCTGTTGTTCAGGCGCGAGGCGCATGGCATGGCGCTGACCGACGACGGACGCCAGTTCCTGTCGCACGCCGCGGCCATCGAGGCGGCGGTCGAGCGCGCGGGCAACATCGCGCGTACCAACCAGGTGGCCGGTGAACTCACCCTGGCCGCCACAACCACCGTTGTGGGTTATTTCCTGCCCGAACATATACAGCGCCTGTCCGAACTGCACCCGCACCTGACGATTTCGGTGCGTGAACTGGACCGCCGCCAGATCGAAGCCGGGTTGCTGGACGGGGATTTCCCCCTCGCCCTGCTCGTGACATCGAATGTCAGCGACGCCGCGATTCACACCCAGACGCTGGTCGACTCGCGGCGTCGCTTGTGGCTGGCCAGCGGACATCCGCTGCTGCGCAAGCCGGACGTAAGCCTGGTCGACGTGGCGCAGCAACCGCTCATGATGCTGACCGCCGACGAGGCCGCCGATGCGGCGCAACGCTATTGGGCGCACTACGGCCTGGTGCCACGGGTGCGATTGCAGTCGAGCGCGATCGAGGCGATTCGCAGCATGGTCGGCAATGGCCAGGGGGTGGCAATTGCCTCGGACATGCAATACCGGCCTTGGTCGCTGGAGGGCAAACGGGTGGAAACGGTGTTGGTGAAAGAGCCGATTCCGCCGATGTCGGTCGGGTTGGCCTGGCGCAACGGCGCGTCGTTTACGCCGGCAATGGGCCTTGTGCAGGCCTACTTTCGCCAGCGCTTTCTGGACCCACCGAGCCGGCACAACCCCGCACGCCGCTGAGGCGCGCGGCGCGGGTGATCAGGCGACGCCGTGCGCCTTGAACCATCCCATCATTTCCTTCCAGCCGGCCTCTGCCTCGGCCTTGCGGTAACTCGGGCGGTAGTCGGCGTGGAAGGCGTGTGGCACACCGGGGTACAGG
>JANOUM010000141.1:0-8262 GCA_031416855.1 Rhodoferax sp.
GTGCACTACCTGCGGGTTCTGCGGATTGGCGATCGCGCCGGCGGCGGCCATGGCGGCAAGCCAGACGGTGGCACGCCGGCGGGCCGGCTGGTTCGGTCGCGGGCGCAAGACTTCATGGAGGCTTTGCATGGTCTTTTCTCCAATACGGGACATGCGGTGGCCCAGGCAGCAATACGGGATCGCCAGGGCTGGGAGCGGTTGGGTACATCACGGGTATTGATGGCAGTTGGTAGGGAGTGTCAAGTATCTGGCCGGCCGTGCCAACTTCTCAGAAGAACCATAACGCGTTTCCATGCAGCCGCCAACTCCCCCGGTTGGCAATCCGCGCTAAAACACCTGCTCGCGCCAGTTGCAGGCCTGGATCTTGTGCAGGCCAGGCGTCTGCCGAGGTGCCATCGCAGGTCGCGCCGACGTCAACCGAGCGAATAGGCCCGCGCCAGCAGGCTGAGGCTGCCCAGAATCAACAGGGCCCACACGGCCTGGACCGCACGCTGGGGCGGCAACCTGGCATGCAGGTGGCTGCCGCCCCGAAAACCCAGGTAGGCCGCGGGCATCAACATCAGGGCCAGCGGTAACAGGCCGGGCTGACGGTACAGACCGCTGCCGGTGAACAACCCCAGTCGCACCAGCGCGGCGCAGAAGATCAGCAGGCTGATGCTGGCGCGCAGCACGTTCTTGTCGGGCAAGCGGCGCGCCAGATAGATGGTGTAGATCGGTCCGCCGGTGCCGAACATCGCTGTGAAAGCGCCACCAATCAACCCGGCCGGAACCGACCAACGGGTAGAGACCGGCTGCACTGCAGCGCGGCTGAACAGGCTCCATGATGCATAGGCCAGCACGAAAACACCCAGCAGCAGCAGCAACCAGCGTTCGCCGGCCTGCACCAGCAGGGTCAGGCCAACGGCCATGCCGACCAACAGCCATGGCGCCAGCCGCAGCAGCTCGCGCCGGTCGACTATGCGATGGTGCCGCAGACCGAGCAGCAGCCCGGCACCGATGTCGAACAGCAGCATCATCGGCACCGCGAAACGCAGCGGAAATACATGCGCCAGGAACGGAATGGCAATGATGGACGCGCCGAAACCGGTCAACCCATAGACCACGTAGGCCAGCGCCACGATAGCTGCGGCACCGGTCAGTGTGCTCCAGGGCAGATCGGTCATTCGCGATGCAGCGCTGGCGCCATCAGTGCGGCGGCACCTGTCGCGCGGCACGGGTGCGCCTGGTCGGACCTGGCGGGGGACATAGGCAAACTGTTCTGTAGCAACGAGAACATGAGTTGCAAAGAAGGCGTGCCGGGCTCAGGCGGCCCGCGCCTCGTCGGCCAGAATGGTCTGCCCCGGTGCCACGCGCGTGAAATGCACCGCCGCGCGGTCGATCTCCAGTGCGCCGGCGCGCTGCGTGACGACGATGTAGGTCGAGCCCGGCAGGTCGCCGGTGTCCGGGTGGTCCTCGCGGAAATGCGCCCCGCGCGAATCTTCGCGGGCCAGCGCCGACGTGGCAATGACGCGGCTCACCGCGATCAGGCTGCGCAGGTTCAGCCAGTCGTGCCAGGTCAGATTGAAACCCCGGTCGCCGTCGCGCACGCCGGTGCGCGCCAGCGTCGCATCGAGCCCGTCCAGCGTGGTCAGCGCACGCTGCAAGCCCGCGGCATCGCGCAAGATGCCGACGTCTTGCCACATGCACTCGAACAAGGCCTCGCGGATCGCTTGCAGGTCGCCGGGCGCCTGCCCGAACGGCGCCAACTGCTCGGCCACGGCGGCCGTCAGCGCCGCCTCGTCGGGCGCATGCAGCACGCCTTCGCGCGCCACCCAATCGGCCATACTGTCGCCGGCGATGCCGCCGAAGACGGTGGAGTTTGCCACGCCGTTGCCGCCGAGCCGGTTCGCGCCGTGTACACCGCCGGTGTCTTCTCCCGCGGCAAACAAGCCGCTCAGGCCAGTGCGGCAATCGGCGTCGAACACCACGCCACCCATCATGTAGTGCGCGGTCGGCACCACCTCGACCAGGCCAGCGGCCAGATCGAAGCCACAGTCGGCACAGCGTTCGACCATGCCCTTGAACTGGCGCCGCACGTTTTCGGGACCCAGGTGCTCCATCTTCAGGTAAACGCCGCCATTGGGCGAGGTGCGACCGGCGCGCATTTCGGTGTAGATCGCGCGCGACACGATGTCGCGCGTTGCACGTTCCCCGCGCGGGTCGTACTGGTCCATGAAACGTTTCTGCTCGCCGTTGAGCAGATGACCACCAGCGCCGCGCAGGCCTTCCTCCAGTACGGTGCCGGTCATGCGTGTTCCGCTGCCGGCAAGCAGCCCGGTGGGATGGAACTGCACCATCTCCATGTCGCGCAATGGCAGGCCCGCGCGCAGCGCCATGGCCAGACCATCCGAGGTTTTGTCGCCCGATGGCGTGTGGTATTTGTACATGGTCGGTCCGCCACCGGTGGCCAGCAGCACGGCCTTGGCCTGCACGAACACGAAGCCGCCATCGCGGATGTCGATCATCAGCACGCCGGCCAGCGCCGTGCCGTCGGCGGTCTTGATCAGCTCGACGGCGCGGTGCTCCTCGAGCCGGTGGATGCCGCGCGACCAGACCTGCTCGGACAGCCGGTTGATGATCTCGATGCCGGTCAGATCCCCCTTGTGCACGGTACGGTCGAACGTCTGCCCGGCAAACGCTTTCTGGTGCACGCTGCCGTCAGGGTTGCGGTCGAAGAAGCAGCCCAGTTCGTTCTCGAGTTCGTGCACCCGCTCGACCGCCTTGGTCACCAGCGTCCAGGCCAGATCCTGATCGGACAGCCATTTGCCGCCTTCGATCGTGTCCATGAAGTGGCGCTCGACCGAGTCACCGGGTGCCAGCGCCACGTTGTAGCCGCCCTGCACCATGCGCGTGCAGCCGGATTTTCCAAGCAGACCCTTGACGGCAATCGTGATGTGCATGCTGCCGGCACCCTGGTGCGCATGCAAGGCCGCAAACAGACCGGCACCGCCGGAGCCCAGGATCAAAATGTCGGTCTGCAGGCGCTTGATGGGCGTGGTCATTTGGTACCTTCGCCTTGACAGGCTGCGGTGCGAGCTTGCTTGGGGCGGCCCGGCGCGGCGCTCATTCGTGCACACCCAGGCTGGCCAGTACCGCCGCGCGCCGGGCCTGCGCCGCGTTGCGCACGCCGTCGTACAGGCTGGCGCCATGGCAGTCCATCGCCACCAGCAGCGGCCCGAAATTTCGGATGCGAAACTGCCACAAGGATTCCGGGTTGAGGTCGTCGAGGTCGACATCCTCGATCTGCTCGACCCAGGTGGTCTCCAATGCCGCCGTGCCACCGATGATGGCGAGATAGGCGCCGCCCAGATCCTTGAACGCCTGGGCCGAGGTTTCGCGCAGGCCGCCCTTGCCGACGATCAAGCGCACGCCGTATTGCTCCATCAGCGGCCGCGTGAAGCGCTCCATGCGGTCGGACGTGGTGGTGCCGACGCACACCGGCTGGTAACCGGCGGGAAACGCGTCGCTGCGCTCGACCTTGCGCACATTGGGCGCGGTGTGGATCACGGCGTGGCCGCACAGGTCGAAACGGGTGGTTCGCCCGTGGTCGAACATGTGGATCTGCGTCGCGTCGCGGATGCCGAACAAGCGCCGCTGCAAGGTCACGGTGTCGTCCACCCGCAGCGCGCGCACTTGCGCGTCGGTTGCGGGCATCGTCAATTCATGGTGGGCCATCGTGTTGCGCCTGCTCTAGAAACCAAAAGCAACGCCGGCGGGCGTGATGTCGGCGCGCGCACGGCGCGCCGAATGGCATTGCATGTTGACCGCTATCGGGTTCATCGTGATGTGGGTCGCAGCCAGTTCGATATGCACCGCAAACGCCGTCGCGTCGCCGCCCAGTCCTTGCGGGCCCACGCCCAGGCGGTTGACGGCGATCGACAGCTGTTGCTCCAGTTCGGCGCCAGCTGCATCAGCACACGCGCTGCCCAGCGCTCGCGTCGCCGCGCGTTTGGCCAACGCCACCGCGAGGTCCGACGTGCCGCCCAGCCCGACACCGACAATCGTCGGCGGGCAGGTCTTGCCACCGGCCGCGAGCACGCAGTCGATGACGAAGGTCTTGATGGCGGCGATGCCGTCGGCGGGCACGGCCATCTTCAGGAACGAGTTGTTCTCCGAGCCGCTACCCTTGGGAATCATCTCGATGCGCAGGTTCTCGGGCTCGTCGCTGAAGTCGATATGGATCACCGGCACCTCGATGCCGCACGAGCTGTGCTCGTTCTTGCGTGTGAGCGGGTGTACGACCGAGCTGCGCAGCGGGTACTCGCGCGTGGCGCGCTCGCAACCGCGGCGGATGGCCTGCTTGAGCGCCTGCCCGTCGACCTCGACGCCCTTGCCGATCCACAGGTTGTAGATCGGCACACCGGTGTCCTGGCACAGCAGGTTGTCGGTCTG
Organism: Rhodoferax sp.; assembly: GCA_031416855.1. Classification (GTDB taxonomy): domain Bacteria; phylum Pseudomonadota; class Gammaproteobacteria; order Burkholderiales; family Burkholderiaceae_C; genus CAISIP01. Next base: position 4,432 of record JANOUM010000141.1, read on the forward strand.
CTCGGCCACGGCAATGTTCTGCACCATCGTGGCCAGCACGCGTTTGGCGGTGGCCCCTGTCTCGTTCCTTTCAAGCCGGCCGAAGCCCTGCTTGATGTCGGGCGGCAGCATCTTGAGCGCGCGGATGTACAGTTCCTTGGCCGTTTCCTCCACCGCCTGCAAGTCGATCTTCATGGGGTCTCTCGTTGAACCGGTTCGCGCTCAGTTCGCGACCAGCCCGCGGTTCTTGACGACGGTGGCCCAGCGCGCCATTTCCTGGTCCATCGCGGCAACAAATTCGGCGGTGCTGTTGCCGACCGCGGTGATACCCAGGTTATCGAGCTGGGCCCGGGTATCGGGGTCGGACAGCACCTTGACAGTGTCGCGCTGGATCTTGGCGAGAATCGCCGGCGGCGTACCGGCCGGTGCGAACAGACCGAACCAGCCGGTGTTTTCGAAGCCCGGCAGGCCACTCTCGGCCACTGTGGGCACGTCGGGCAGGCGCGGGGAACGCTGCTTGCCGGTGATGCCCAGCGCACGCAACCGGCCGTTGCCCAGCAAAGCCGACGCGGCCGCGAAATTGCCGACCATCATCTGCACCTGGTTGCCGATCAGGTCGGTGTAGGCCGGGGCTTCGCCTTTGTACGGCACGTGGGTGACGGCGATGCCGGCAGCATCGGCAAAGTTCTCGCTGGCCAGATGCACCTGGCTCCCGACCCCGGCCGAACCGAAATTGATCTTGCCCGGCTGGGCCTTGGCCATGGCGATCAGATCCTTGACGCTCTTGGCCGGGGAACTCTCCGGCACCACCAGCAGCATCGGGCCGCTGGCCACATTGGTGATCGCCTGCAGGTCCTTCTTGGTGTCGAAGGGCATGTTCTTGTACAGATGCGGGTTGATCGTGATGCTGCCCGAGGCCATCAACACCGTGTAGCCATCGTTCGGCGCCTTGGCCACCATGTCGGCACCCACATTGCCACCGGCGCCGCTGCGGTTGTCAATCAGCACCGGTTGGCCCCACAACAGCGCCAGCTTCTGCCCTACCAAGCGCGCAACCACGTCCGTCGTGCCGCCCGCCGCGAATGGCACGACCAAACGGATCGGCTTGGTCGGCCAATTGGCCTGAGCGCCTGCGCCCAGCGGCAGGGCGACACCGACGAATGCGACGGCGAGCGCGCGGCGCAAGGGGGAAAAGAATGAAATCGTCATTGCGGCTTGTCCAGTATGGAAAGGGAGCAGAAAAACCGCTGGCCAAATCGTCTTTGCGATGTCAGGACAGCAGCGAGAGGGCGAACGCCAGCCCCATGGCCAGGGCAAAACCGGCCGCCGCGGCGATCCAGTTTTTGCGCAGGCCTGAGGCAGAGCCAAATTCGATCAGCAACAGGCGCACGCCGCCCATCAGGTGCAGCGACAGGAGCACGACCAGCCCCCATTCGCCCAATTTGAACAGCCCGTGGTCGGCGAAGTGCAGGATGCCGTCCAGCGCGGCCGCACCGTGTAGTGCCTCGCCCAGCACCCAGAAATGCAGCGGCAGGAACAGCGCCAGCCCCAGGCCGGACAGGCGGTGAACGAGATAGGCCCACCAGGCCGGGTGGGCGTGGGCGCGCGCCTCGGTGCGACGCATGGCAGTCATGGCGCCGCCTCTGCCGCCACGACCGCCCAGACGGCGCGCAGGCCGGTGAACAGCAGCATCAAGGCGAACAGCCGCGCACCCCACAATGCCGGGCGCGCGCCGACACCCCACCATTCGCGCGCGATGTTGGCCAACCCGATCGGCACGTGCACGGCACAGGCGAGGACAAATACGGCGTAGAACACGCCGAAGCCCCAGTTGCCGCGCGTGCGGCCCAGAATTTCGGCGGCACTCAGGCCCCCGCGCACGGCATGGATCATGACCGCCAGGTGCACCAGCACACACAGCGCCAACACCATCGCGCTGATGCGCTGCCAAACCCAGCGCTTGGCCTGCGCAATCGATGCTGCGGTCACGAAAATATCTCCGCACTGCGGGCTGCGGCAGCTGCGCCTGGGGACCTGCCCGCCAGGTTCACAGCTGCCCCCGCACGGCGGCCCTGCCGACCACGCGTTTGAGCCCGGCGATCGACAGCGTGGGCGTCAGGTGTTTTGGGCAGTGTTCGGTACAGGAGCCCTGGGTATGGCAGGAATGGCAGCCGGCGTCACCCGCCACGGCACGCAGGCGTTCGCGCTGCTGCACGTCGCGCACGTCGTTGACAAGCGTCCAGGCCCGGTTCATGGCCGCCGGCCCCAGGTACTCGGGTTGCCAGCCGACGACGTCGCAGGAGGCATAACACACGGCGCAACCAATGCACTCGATGCCGGCACTGGCCGCGGCGCGCTCGGGCGATGCCGGCACCACCTGGGCGAAGTCGTCATGGCGGGTGGTCGTGCCCTGGAACTGGCCTTTGGCGGCGGCCCATTTGTCGAAGAACACCGTCATGTCGGTGACCAGGTCTTTGATCACCGGCAGATTGGCCAGCGGCGCGAGTTCAATTGCGCCCTGCGCATCGACGACACGGGCCACGTGGGTGCGGCAAGTCCAGCGGGCCTTGCCATTGACCGTCATCGCGCAGGAGCCGCACATGCCCACACGGCACGCAAAACGGTAGGCCAGCGACGGTTCCAGATGTCGTTGTATATGGGTCACCACGTCCAGCACGGTCTGGCTGGCCTGGCGCGGGACCTCGTAATGGCTGAATGCGCCACTGGCCCGGCCCCGCCAGACTGCAACCTTCAGGGGCAAGGCGCTACTGGCCGATGGGGGTGTCAAACCATCCATGCGGCGCAATCGTAGGATGATCCATTCGAAAACAAAAGCGATTTCCCGTGCATTGGAGAATAAGTTGTTCGTTCAAATCGGCGCGCTGCCTTGCGCCGCATCCTTCGCGGCACCATGGCGTCGATACGCGACTTGAAGACCTGTCTCGCCCTGGCGCGCCAGGGCAGCCCGCATTATGACGCGCCGGCCGTTCCGGCCGAGGGCGCGCCGCCAAGCAGGAAACTGTTCATGGGCGCCGTGGTGTCCGCACGCTCGGGCGCATTCGCCGTCTGCCGGCTGTCGTTGGCCAGCCAGCATCCGACGCTTGGGGGTCGTCCCTACTCAAGCCCAAACACGTCGAAGGGCTGGTGGAGCGATGGCAGGCTGAGGGTCTCGCCATCGGCACCATCAAGAACCCGATGGCCGAGCTGCGCGGGTGGGCCGGCCGCGAGCCCCGAGCTGTTCTTCATTGCGGATCGGTATCTCCCTTGCACGCCTCCATCTTGGCTTCTGTTGCACCTGCATCCTCCCGTTGACAATGCGTACGATATTACGTACCATTTAACCCCACTATCAGGGGAAACACGATGCAAACACTTACCGCCAGCGAAGCTCGCGCGAACCTGTACAGGATCATCGATGAGACGGCGGCGTCTCACGAACCGGTAACCATCTCGGGAAAGCGCTCGAGTGCCGTCTTGCTGTCGGCTGAAGACTGGAGTGCAATTCAGGAGACTTTGTATCTGCTTGCTGTACCTGGTATGCGCGAGTCCATCAAGGCAGGTATGGCTGAACCGCTGGCAAAAAGCGCGAAGTCATTGAAGTGGTGAGTTGGGAAGTCGTGTTTGCCAAGCAAGCACTCAAAGATGCAAAGAAGCTTGCCGCCAGCGGGCTGAAGCCCCGGGCGCAGGAACTGCTCGCAATTATTGGTAGCGATCCACTCCAAAACCCGCCACCCTACGAGAAGTTGGTCGGGGACCTCGCGGGCGCTTACTCGCGTCGCATCAATATTCAGCACCGAATGGTGTATGAGGTTTTCGTCAACGAGAAGATCGTTCGTGTGTTGCGCATGTGGA
>JANOUM010000142.1:0-8307 GCA_031416855.1 Rhodoferax sp.
TCGTACTGGCTCACGGCGGACTCGCTGCCCGGCTGCTGGTACAGCGGGCAGAAATCGGTCAGCTTGCCCGGCGCGATCAGCACACCACCGGCGTGCATGCCCACGTTGCGCGTCATGCCTTCGAGTTTTTGCGCCAGGGCCAGCAGCGTCCGGACGTCCTCCTCCTTGGCCAGACGCTCCGCCAGGATCGGCTCGGCCTTGATGGCGGCGTCGATCGTGATGTGGGTGCCGGGCTTGTTCGGGATCAGCTTGCTGATGCCGTCGCAGAAGGTGTAGCTCATGTCGAGCACGCGGCCGACATCGCGGATCGCCGCGCGCGCGGCCATGGTGCCGAAGGTAGCGATCTGGCTCACCGCCTCCTTGCCGTACTTGAGCTTCACGTAGTCAATCACGCGGTCGCGGTTGGCCTGGCAAAAGTCGATGTCGAAGTCGGGCATGGACACCCGCTCGGGGTTCAGGAAGCGCTCGAACAGCAAGTTGTACTGCAACGGGTCCAGGTCCGTGATGTTGAGCGAATAGGCCACCAGCGAGCCGGCGCCGGAACCCCGGCCCGGCCCCACCGGACAACCGTTCTTTTTGGCCCAATTGATGAAGTCGCCGACGATCAGGAAATACCCGGGGAAACCCATCTTGAGGATGGTGTCGATCTCGAATTCGAGCCGCTCCAGGTAGCGCGGGCGTTCCTGTTCGCGGCGCACGGCATCCGGGTACAGATGCTCCAGCCTCGCTCTCAGGCCTTCGTGCGAGGCTTGGCGAAAATACTCCTCGGGCGACATCTGCCGGCCGTCGACCAGCGGCGTGGGGAATTCGGGCAGCTGCGGCTTGCCCAGCACCAGGGTCAGGCTGCAGCGTTTGGCAATCTCGAGCGCGTTGGCCAACGCCGACGGCAGGTCCGCGAAGAGGGCCTGCATCTGGGCGCCGGTCTTGAAATACTGCTCGCGCGTGAAACGGCGCACCCGCCGTACATTGCCCAGGATCTCGCCATCGGCGATGCAGACCCGCGCCTCGTGGGCCTCGTAGTCGTCCGGCGCGGTGAATTGCACCGGATGGGTGGCGACAACCGGCAGACCGGTCCGGGCGGCGAGTTGCACCGCTGCCGCCACGTGGCGCTCATCGTCAGTGCGACCGGCGCGCTGCAGCTCGATGTAGAAGCGGTGCGGGAAACAGGCCGCCAGTTGCAGCGCCACGTCATGCGCACGGGCCACGTCACCCTGTACCAGGGCCTGCCCGAGCACACCCGCCTGGGCTCCCGACAGGGCGATCAGGCCGGCGCCAAGTTCGTCCAGCCACGCCCATTTGACCAGCGGCTGGCTACGCCCGACATGACGGGTGTAGGCGCGCGCCAGCAATTCGGACAAGTTCAGGTAACCCTGCCGGTTCTGGACCAGCAGCAGCATGCGCGACACGACCTGGGCGTCCTTGCCCAGGCCCTCGAACACCACCTCGGCCCCGATCAGCGGCTTGACACCGACCGACCGGGCCGCCTTGTAGAACTTGATGGCGCCGAAAAGATTGTTGAGGTCGGTGATGGCCAGTGCCGGCTGGCCGTCGCCAGCCGCTGCGGCCACGACGTCATCGATCCGGTTGGTCCCGTCGACGACGGAAAATTCAGTGTGCAGGCGCAAGTGGACAAACATGCCGCCAATTGTAGGTAGGCCCGGTTCGCACCGGCTGGCCTGCACCGGGTGTCAGGTGGCCATCCGCAAGCCCTTGGCAGCGGCGGCAAGACGCCTGCCGTCGACGCTGAAAGCGCCGGCGCCGTGCGCTGCCAGGACGAACAACCCACCGACCACCGCGATGTTCTTGAAGAACATCAGTTGCTGCACCATCGCCTGCTCGGCCGGCACAGCCCAATAGGCATGAAACACAACTGTCGCCACCAGGGTGAATAGCGCCAGCGCCAAGGCGGCGATGCGGGTGCCGAAACCAGCCAGCAATGCCAGGCCACCGCCGACCTCGACCACTACAGCGAGCACCGCACCGAGTTGCGGCAGGGGCAGACCGGCAGACCCGATATAGGCGGCCGTGGCGGCAAGAGCGGTGATCTTCATCAGGCCTGCGGGTAGAAAAAGCAGTGCCAACAACAGGCGGCCGGCCAGTGTGAGCGAGTCTTGCAGCGGAGAAGTGTTGGCAGTGTTCATGATGATTTCCTGGATGGTTGTAGGTTGGAGAGGACGAAAACAAGAATCGGATCAGCCGGCCAGATCGAACACCAGCACCTCGGCCTGCACGCCGTCGGACAGGCGGATGTTCTGTTCGCCGTCCAGCAGAGCGGCATCACCACCCTGCAGTTCCTGACCGTTGACGAGCAGACGGCCCTGTACCAGGTGAACATAGGCCTTGCGGCCCGGTCGCAACACCAGTACCGCGGATTCAGCCGCGTCGAACAGGCCCGCATACAGGGACACATCGGCATGGATCGTGACCGCACCATCAGCACCGCCAGGCGCGCCAACCAGGCGCAGTTTTCCGCGCTTGGCCGACTCGGGAAAGGTCTTCTGCTCATAACCTGGCGCAATACCGATCACGTCCGGTTCGATCCAGATCTGCAGAAAATGCGTGGTCGCGTCGGGGGCGTGGTTGAACTCGCTGTGACGCACGCCCGTACCGGCACTCATGCGTTGCACATCCCCCGGCGGAATGCCCTTGACGTTGCCCAGCGTGTCCCGGTGGGCGAGTTCGCCAGCAAGCACGTAACTGATGATTTCCATATCCCGGTGTCCGTGGGTGCCAAAGCCGGTGCCCGGCGCGATGCGGTCTTCGTTGATCACGCGCAGCTTGCCCCAGCCCATGTGCGCGGGATCGAAATAACCGGCAAAGGAAAAACTGTGGTAGGACTTGAGCCAACCGTGGTCGGCATAACCGCGGTCAGCAGATTTGCGCAAAGTCAGCATCGTAGGCTCCGGTGCGTGGGAAGCACTGAACTTTAGACCAGCGGCGGCGGCAAGGGCCATCGGGCTGGTTCCGAGTGCGTTGACGTACCGCGTGCGCCAGATCGAAGAGGCGCTTGACGTCCGGCTGTTCGACCGCAGCACGCACCAGGCGCGCCTGACGCCGGCTGGCAAGGAACTGCTTGCCGAGGGCGGGCATGTGCTCGGGAGCCGCCCGACACGGACACGCCTGAGCAAGGCGTGTAAAGTCGACGCCATCAATAACAACAGGAGCGATCCACATGCCAGAGTCCAGGCACGTCGCCATCATCGGCGCAGGTATCGCAGGCATCGCGTGCGCACGCACACTGGAGCAGGCCGGCCACCAGGTCAGCCTGTTCGAAAAGAGCGCCCGACCGGGTGGCCGCATGGCAACCCGGGCCAGTCCGTTTGGCAGTTTCGACCATGGCGCGCAGTACTTCACCGTGCGCGACCAGCGCTTTGCACGGGCGCTGCAGACCGTGCCCGGCTTATGCAAGCCCTGGAGCGCCAACACGGTACGGGTGCTGGACGAACACGGCCGGGTCGCTACCGCCGGCCTGCCGGCGCGCGAGCCGCACTGGGTTCCCACACCGAGCATGAACGCGCTGCCCGCAGCCTGGGCGGCGCCGCTGCTCACGAGCGGCAGCCTGATACTCGGGAAGCGTGTCACCCGGCTGGAACGCGACGCCAGCCAGGTGCACCACTGGACGCTGCACACAGTGGGCCCGGAAACCGCCACCGACCACCACCGCGAGACCCACCGCGGCTTTGACGCAGTGGTGTTGGCGATGCCGGCCTGGCAGGCCCGCGAGTTGTTGCAGAACTCGGAGCTCGCCGACAGCGTGGCGCAGGAAATCGAGGCGGTCGAAGTCGCCCCCTGCTGGACACTGATGCTGGCGTTTCCCCTGGCGATGCAACCGGCCTTCAGCACGCTCGGACCGCAATGGAATGCGGCGCGCAGCACCCATCACCGGATCGCCTGGCTGGCGCGCGAGTCGTCCAAGCCCGGGCGCGAACCGGTCGAGCGCTGGACCGTGCAGGCCAGCGCCGTCTGGTCACGTGAGCACTTCGGCGACGACCCGCACCGGGTGCAGGCCAAGCTGTGCAAGGCCTTTTCGGAGGTCACCGGCATCCGCGCCGAACCGACCCACGTGCAGACCCACCGTTGGGCTTACGCCCAGACGACCAGACCGCTGGGCAAAAACCACCTGTGGGATCCCCGGGTGCGGCTGGGCGTGTGTGGCGACTGGTGCACCGGCCACCGGGTCGAGGACGCTTTCCTGTCCGGTCTGGGGCTGGCCCTGACGATGGGGTGACGAGCGCCCCGAGCGCCTACACCGGCCGCTTCGCGCCCTCTCCCACCGGCGCACTGCACGCCGGCTCGCTGGTGGCGGCGTTGGCAAGCTGGCTCGACGCCCGGGCCTGGAACCAGGGCCGTGGTGGCCGCTGGCTGGTGCGGATCGAAGACCTCGACACGCAGCGCTGCGCGCCGGGCGCAGCAGACCTGATCCTGCAGCAGTTGCGGGCCTGCTCGCTGCTGCCCGATGCGCCACCGGTGTTCCAGTCGCAGCGCACAGACCTGTACCAGGCGGGGCTGGGCCGACTGCTGGAGGCCGGGAACGCCTATCCGTGTGGCTGTTCGCGCCGCCAGGTGCTGGCCGAACTCGCACGCCGCGGCGTGGTGCCCCGGCGCCACGCCGAACTGGTGTACCCGGGAACCTGCCGCGCCGGGCTGCATGGCCAGCTCGCGCTGGCGGTCCGGTTTCGCATTTCCGCGCAGTCTTTACCGGTGCAGTGGACCGACCGGCGACTCGGCGCGCAGCAGCAAGACGTGGCAGGCGACGTGGGAGACTTTGTCCTGCGCCGCGCCGACGGGCCCTATTCGTACCAGCTCGCTGTGGTGGTCGACGACGATGCGCAGGGCATCACCCACGTGGTGCGCGGCGCGGACCTGACCGACAACACCGCGCGCCAGATCCTGCTGCTGCGGGCGCTGGACCTCCCCGTGCCGCAGTACTTGCACACGCCGCTGGTATCGGCCGACGATGGCCAGAAGCTCTCCAAACAGACCGGGGCGGCACCCATCGACACCACACAAGCGCTGCAAGTGCTGAATGCGGCCGCCCACACACTCGCTCTGCCGGCCCAGTCGGGCCGCGTGACGGACGCGCTGATGACATGGGTGCAGCACTGGCGCGGTCTTTACAATCCGACGCTGTGACACCGACCACCCCTGTGCCCCTGGCGTCCCATACACCCGCCGCTACTCCCGCCGCCGTGACGCATCCGCGCATCCTGCGCAGTTTCGTGCGCCGCGCCGGGCGCACGACAGCGGGCCAGGCACGTGCCGTGCAGGTGCTCGGGCCGCGCTTCCTGGTGCCCTATACCGCGTCGTGCGAAGCCCTGGCCGCGCGCTACCCGCAGCTCGATGGGGATGCCGGCCCGGCCGCGGCCGAAGCCCCACCGCTGGTGATGGAAATCGGCTTCGGCATGGGTGAGGCCACCGCCCACATCGCAGCGCAGCTGCCCGGCACCCAGTTCCTGTGCTGCGAGGTGCACGAACCCGGCGTCGGCGCACTGCTCAAGCGTGTCGATGATCTGGGCCTCACGAACATCCGCATCCTGGCCCACGACGCCGTGGAGGTGATCGACCACATGCTGCCGCTGTGGCACGCCGGCGCACCGGCCCGCGGACTCGACGGCGTGCACATCTTTTTCCCCGACCCCTGGCACAAGAAACGCCACAACAAGCGCCGCCTGGTGCAGCAGTCGCTGATCGGCCGTCTGGCGGCTCGCCTCAAACCGGGTGGCTACGTGCACTGCGCCACCGACTGGCAGCCTTACGCCGAGCAGATGCTCGACGTGCTGGGCCGCGAGCCCCTGTTGCACAACCGCAGCGCCGATACCCATCCCGACCTCGGCGGCTACGCGCTGCGGCCGCAGTACCGCCCGATGACCAAGTTCGAGCAACGCGGCATCGGGCTGGGGCACGGCGTATGGGATCTGGTGTTCCACCGCGTGTGAGCACTGCGCGGCCGCCCGAAGGTGCACCGCACCACAGCCCGGCGGGCAAGGTATACGAGTGTGCCCGCCGCGCCGCCCGACGGGCGAGTTCCGCAATGCGCAGCAGGGATGCCGAATGACCGCCGGGCGCCCGCTGCTGGCGACGCGCGACGGTGTCGGCGCCAGTTGCGTCGCACTGCCCGAGGGCACGTGGCCGACGATGCTGGAGTTTTTGGTGCACCGGTTTCCACGCCAACCGGCCGCCCTGTGGATCGACCGCATGGACAGCGGCGATGTGGTGGACGAGCACGGCCACGCGGTGGCCGCCGATCGCCCGTACCAGGCACGCCTGCGGCTCTACTACTACCGCAGCCTGGCCGCGGAGCCGCGGATCCCGTTCGACGAAGTCGTGCTGCACCAGGACGCGCACCTGGTGGTGGTGGACAAGCCCCATTTCCTGCCGGTGGTCCCGTCCGGCCACTACCTGCAAGAAACCGTGCTGGTGCGACTCAAGAAAAAGCTGGGCATCGACACACTCGTCCCACTGCACCGGATCGACCGCGATACCGCCGGGCTGGTGCTGTTCTCGGTCCAGCCGGAAAGCCGGGGCAGCTACGCCAGGCTTTTTCGGGAGCACCACATGCGCAAGGCCTACGAAGCCATCGCGCCCTGGCGCGACGACCTGGCGCTTCCGCTGACCCGGGACAGCCGGATCGAGCAGTCCGCGCATTTCATGCAGCAGCGCGAAGTTCCCGGCACGCCCAACACCCGCACCCACGTGCGACTGTTGGAGCACTCCGGCGACTGGGCGCGGTATGAACTCGAACCCGTCACCGGGCATCGGCACCAGTTGCGCGTACACATGAATGCGCTGGCGCTGCCGATCCTGCACGACGGCATCTACCCGGTCCTGACGCCTGAAGGGCAGACCGATTTCACCCGGCCGCTGCAGCTGCTGGCGCGGTCGATCCGTTTCACCGATCCGCTGACCGGCCGGCCCCGGTGCTTCCACAGCGAGCGCCGCCTCGATCTGCGGCAGGCGGCGCTCGGCCCGCAAACCGCGCATCGTGGTCAAACCTGCCGGTGTGCATGAGTTATTGCAGCGCAAGACAAGCGGTCGACTGCGGTTTGCAGGCTCAGTGCCCGGGCGCCAGACTGCTCACCAGCGTGACCAGCCCGATGCCGCACAACAACCAGCTGATCTGCGCGATCGTCTCGCGCGCACTCAGGCGGGTCTGCAACTGCGGGATCAGGTCGGCCAGCGCCACATAGACGAAACTGCTGCTGGCTGCCACCAGAAAGAACGGCAGGTAATCCTGCAACCTGTCGACCAGCCAGTAACCCACCAGACCGCCCACCGCCGTCACGGCTCCCGCCATGGACACCTTGGTCAGCGCCGCGCGCCGGTTGCCGGAACCGGCACGCAGGACGACCAGGTCCCCCATGTGGTGCGGCACCTCGTGCGCCAGCACGGCCAAGGAGGCGATCAGGCCCAGCCGGGCGTCGGCAATGAACGCCGAGGCGATCAGGATGCCGTCACCGAAACAGTGCACGCTGTCACCGGCCAGCACCGCCCAGGTGCCCGCCATGGGCCGGGCTTCGCTGTGGGAGTGCCCATGTGCATGGCTGTCCGAGTGCCCCAGGGAATCGCTCTGGGGCGCATCGTGGTGGTGTTCATGCCCGTGGTGCCATAACTCCGCCTTGTCGAGCAAAAAGAAGAACACCAGGCCCACCAGCAGTGCCACGAACAGGTCGTGGGCGCTGGCCTGGCTTTCGAATGCCTCGGGCAGCAGGTGCATGAAGGCGGTGGCCAGCAAGGCGCCCGCCGCCATGCTCAGCATATGGCGGGTATGGCGCGCCATCACGCCAAAACTCAGCAGTGCCGCCACCCACACACTACCAATGCCGGCCGTCAAGGTGCCCAGCAGTATTGCCAACAAAGTCATAGATCGATGCGCTCGCTTGTTCCACCGCCGGGTGCCGGCCGGTGCCGGCACGGGGCCTGTTCGCTTCATCTTATCAACCGTGTCAAGGGGCCGGTGTCGGCGTACCACTGCGCCAGCGCAACAATCGGGCGCATACCGGCCGCCGGCGCCCCAGTGCAGGGTCTGCCCCCATTCAATACTGGCCCGGAATGGCCGATATGCGTGATCAAAGCCCGAACTATTTCAGGCATTCATGACCACAATGGTTCCCTGATGCAAGCCGAATCGTCCCTACACCCCACGATGGCCCTCCCGCACCCACCCTCCCCCAATCGCACGGTGCCTGCGCTGGCGCTGGCCGGGCTGGTGTGCCAGGGGCTGGCGTGGTGGCGCCTGGACGCTGTTGCGACCGACGCCGTGACCCTGCTGCTGGCCGCAGGTGGCGCATCGATGATGGTGCTGGCCGC
>JANOUM010000143.1:0-7203 GCA_031416855.1 Rhodoferax sp.
ACACGAGCCGGCTTCGTGGAAGTGACTGGTTATCGGCCGTCTTTTCAGACTTTAGTAACGGCGCAGCGTCATCACAATCACGACAACGCACTATTAGCCCAGCATGGAATCGAACAGCCAGGACCGCAACCTTCCCGCATCTGAGCGCAAGCTCAAACGTGCGGTTGACGACGGCCAGGTCACCCGTTCACGCGACCTGTGCCACCTGGCTGTGCTCGGAGCTGGAGCCCTGGCCCTGCTCGCCCTGGCACCGACCATGTTCGGCCGCCTCAAGCTCGAACTCGCGCGCCAGTTGTCGTTCGATGCCAGCAGCATCGCCCAGCCCGTGTCGATGCTGACGCGCATGCAAGACGTGGTGCTGCCGGGCCTGCTGGCCTGCACGGTGTTCGCCGTCCTTGTCTCGGTGGCCGTGGTGCTGAGCTACGTGGCGGTCGGCGGCTGGGTGAACAGCCTCAAGCCCCTGATGCCCGATCTCAGCCGGCTCGACCCATTTGCCGGCCTGGGCCGCATGTTTACCAAAGACAAGTTCTTCGAGGTCGCAAAGATGCTGGTCATCATGGTCACGCTGAGCGTGGTCTCCGTCGTGTACCTGAACTCGACCGCCCACACCGTCGTATCGCTGGTGATGCAGCCCTCGGCAGCGGCGATCCTGCACATGAACACCTGGCTGGTGTCCGGCATGGGCCTGCTGCTGCTCATCATCCTGCTCGTGGCGGGGATCGACGTACCGCTGCAGCGCTTCCTGCACCGGTCACGCCTCAAGATGTCGCACCAGGAAGTCAAACAAGAGCACAAGGAATCCGAAGGCAACCCGCATGTCAAGGGCCGCCTGCGCCAGCGCCAGCGCGAGTTGTCGCAACGCAACAGCATCTCGGCTGTTCCCAAGGCCGACTTTGTCGTCATGAACCCGACCCACTACGCGGTCGCGATACGTTATGACGAACACACCATGCGTGCGCCGCAGGTGATCTCGCGTGGCGCCGACCTGCTGGCGCTGAAGATCCGGGACCTCGCGCGCAGCCATGCCATCCCGGTGCTCCAGGCGCCCACTCTTGCGCGCGCCCTGTACGCGCACGCCGAACTGGGCCAGGACATCCCGTCGACGCTCTACACCGCGGTGGCCCAGGTGCTGGCCTATGTGTACCGACTCAAGGCCGCACTGCGAGGTGACGGCCCGATGCCGGACGCACCACCCATGCCCGACGTGCCGCCCGAGCTCGATCCGCAGGCGGCCGCCACCACCGTCCTGGCCCCCGCATGATGGAGCAGCTCAAGCCCCTGCAACGCTGGCTGGGTGCAAACGCCGCCTTCGCCCAGGGGGCCGCCGCGCCGATGCTGGTCGTGGCCATCCTGTCGATGATGGTGCTGCCGCTGCCGCCCTTCCTGCTCGACGTGTTTTTCACCATCAACATCGCGGTGGCGCTGATGGTCATGATGGTGGCGGCCTACATGCTGCGCCCGCTGGACTTTGCGGCCTTCCCGGCGGTGCTGCTCCTGACCACCCTGATGCGGCTGTCGCTCAACGTCGCCTCGACGCGTGTCGTGCTGCTCGAAGGCCACACCGGCCCGGGTGCTGCCGGAGCGGTGATCGAAGCCTTCGGCCACTTCCTGATCGGTGGCAACTTCGCGGTCGGACTGATCGTGTTCTCGATCCTGGTGGTGATCAACTTCGTGGTCGTGACCAAGGGCGCCGAACGCATCGCCGAGGTGTCCGCGCGGTTTGCGCTGGACGCCATGCCAGGCAAGCAGATGGCGGTGGACGCCGACCTCAACGCCGGCACCATCGACGAAAAAGAGGCCAAGCGCCGGCGCGCCGAAGTGGCCGAAGAGGCCGACTTCTTTGGCTCGATGGATGGCGCCTCGAAGTTCGTGCGCGGCGATGCGGTGGCCGGCATCCTGATCCTGCTCATCAACATCTTCGGCGGATTTGCCATCGGTGTGCTACAGCACGGCCTGAGCGCGTCCCAGGCGGCCGACACCTACATCCTGCTGGCGGTCGGTGATGCGCTGGTGGCGCAGGTTCCCGGGCTGCTGATTTCTGTCGCGGCCGCCATGGTGGTGTCGCGCGTCGGCAAAGACCACGATCTCGGGCGCCAGATCGTCACCCAGATGTTCATCTCGCCCCGCGTGCTGGGCATCAGCGCCGCGATCCTGGTGATCCTGGGGCTGATCCCGGGCATGCCGCATGTGGTCTTCCTGTCGATCGGGGCCATCCTCGGATATGCCTCGTGGGTGCTGGCACACCGCCCCCCGGCGCCGGACCCCGACGCGATCGCACCACCAGCGGCACCGGACGGCGAGGCCAGCTGGGACGACCTGCAGCCGGTGGACCAACTCGGCCTCGAGCTGGGATACCGGTTGATCGCCCTGGTCGACAAGAACCGGCAGGGCGACCTGCTCAACCGCATCAAGGGGGTGCGCCGCAAGTTCGCACACGAAGTGGGATTCCTGCCGCCTGCCGTCCATGTACGCGACAACCTGGAGCTCAATCCGAGCGCCTACCGCATCACGCTGCGGGGCGTGGTGGTGGGCGAAGGCGAGGCCTTCCCGGGCCTGCACCTGGCCATCAACCCCGGCGGCATCACCACGCCGCTGATCGGCACCGCCACCACCGACCCGGCCTTCGGCCTGCCCGCCCACTGGATCGACGAGCGTCAGAAAGAAGCAGCGCAAATGGCCGGATTTACGGTGGTTGATTCAGAGACCGTGATGGCCACACATTTGTCACACTTGATGCAGGTGCAGGCGTCACGTTTGTTGAGCCGCACGGAGACCCAGCAACTGGTGGATCACGTGGCCAAACTGGCACCCAAGCTGATCGAGGAAGTGGTGCCGAAAATGGTCTCTATCGCGGTGTTCCAAAAAGTGTTGCAGCTGCTGCTGGACGAAGCGGTCCACATCCGCGACATCCGCACCATCGTCGAATCACTGGCCGAACACGCCACCAGCACCACTGACCCGGTCGAACTGGCCAAACGCATCCGCATCGCGCTGTCGCCGGCCATCGTGCAGCAGATCTACGGCCCGACCCGCGAATTGCACGTGATCGCCATCGACCCGGCCCTGGAGCGCCTGCTGGTGCAGGCCCTCGGAGGCGCCAGCGGCCCGGCCCTGGATCCAGGCGTGGCCGAAATGTTCACCCGCAACGCCGCGGAGGTGGCGCTCAAGCAGGAAGAGGTCGGCGTGCCGCCCTGCCTGCTGGTACCCGACCAGATCCGCGGAGCAATTGCCCGGCTGGTGCGCCGGGTCGCACCGCGGCTGCAGGTGCTGGCGCACAGCGAAATCCCTGATACCCACACGATCCGCATCGGCCCGATTCTCCGAGGTGCAGCAACATGAATATTCAACGGTTTACCGGCGCCACCGCGCGTGAGGCGCTGGGCAAGGCGCGTATGGCCTTTGGCGACGGAACACTGATCCTGTCCAACCGCCCGACCGCCAACGGCGTGGAGGTGATGGCCACTGGCGAGGAAAACCTGAGCGACCTCCAGCGCCAGGGCGGGCCCACCGCCGTTGCCCTGCCCCAGCCGGCCGCGGTGCAGAAAAACCTGTCCGGCAGCGCGCCGGCGGCGACGGCCAATCCGGCCCAGCAGGTCGACGAGGACACCGAGCAGCTGGCGATGAGCACCCTGTCGTTTCAGGACTACGTGCGTGAACGCATGCTGCGCAAGCGCCAGACCGAGAATCCGGCGCGGGCCGACGAAGCCCCTCCCCGCAGCCTGCCGCCCGCGGCGGCAACGCGCACGGCGATGGCACAGGCGCCGGTCAGGCCGGTGGCACGCCCTGCGGCAGCACGCGAAGCGAGCGTCGGCGCACGCAGCATCGCGGACGAATTGCACGCGATGCGCGACCTGATCGAAGACCGGTTCAACACTTTCGCATGGCTCAACCAGGCGAAACAGCACCCGATCCAGTCGAACCTGATGCTCAAGCTGATGCGCGCCGGGTATTCACCTACCTTGTCGCGCACCATCCTCGAACACATGCCGGAGACGCTGGACGCGCCGGACTCCATGCAGTGGATGCTCAACGCAATTGAGCGCAACCTCAAGACCTCCGAGCCCGGCACCAGCCTGCACGACGAGGGCGGCATCTTCGCGCTGGTTGGCGCGACCGGCGTGGGCAAGACCACGACGGTGGCCAAACTGGCTGGCCTGTGCGCGCGTGAGCACGGCCCGGCCAGCGTAGGCATGATCACGCTGGACACGCAGCGCATGGGCGCACACGAACAGCTGCGCGAACATGCGCGCGGCATGGGCCTGGTGGCGCACCTGGCGCACGACCGGGCCGCGCTGCAGGACCTGCTGGGATTGTTCGCCAGCAAGCGCATGGTGCTGATAGACACCAGCGGCATGGCCCCGCGCGACCTGGGCAAGGAAGACGCCCTCAACGTGCTTGACCTGCCTGGTGTGCGACGGCTGCTGGTGCTCAACGCCGGAGCACAGGGCGACTCCCTGGATCAGGTGGTGTCGGCGTTCCGCTCTGGCGGAGTGCAGAACGTGGTGTTGTCCAAGATCGACGAGGCGGTCAAGCTCGGTCCGGCGCTCGACGTGGCGATCCGCCACCAGCTGGTGTTGTGTGGCGTCACCAATGGCCAGAAGGTCCCCGACGACTGGGCGGGCGCCGATGCGCGCGACCTGGTGCGCCAGTCGATGCGGGTCAGCAGCCCGTCGGCTTTCGATCCCAAGGCGGCGGATCTCGGGTTCTATTTCATCCAGCCTGAGCACCGGCCGCATGCCGCAGGGCGCGCCCATGCCTGATACCGCCAGCCAGCCAGCAGGCACCGAGAGCGGCACCGACCTTGTTATCCTGCGGGGGTCAGTCGACCGCATCCGTGGCGGTCGCCCCCAACCCGTGAAGTGCAACTGATGTACACCGCCAAAGGCCAACTCGACCGGGATGCCCTGATACGCCAGTACCAGCCCCTGGTGCGCAAACTGGCCCACCACATGATGGCCAAACTGCCTGCCAGCGTGCAGGTTGATGACCTGATTCAGGTCGGCCTGATCGGCTTGTCCGAGGCCCTGTCGCGCTACGAAGCTGCCCAGGGCGTGCAGTTCGAGACCTTCGCCACCCAGCGCATCCGGGGCGCCATGATCGACGAATTGCGTGACAGCGACTGGATGTCGCGCGGATCACGCAAGAGCCAGAAGGACATCGAGCAGGCGCTGCGCCGACTCGAACACCAATTGGGGCGCACGCCCCTGGAATCCGAGATTGCAAAGGAACTGGGTATGACGCTGGCCGATTACCAGACCCTTCTGGGCAAGGTCCGGGGAACCCAGCTGGTGTACCTCGAGGACATGAACCACGGCGGGGATGGTGAAGACGGTTTCCTGGATCGCCATGAAACCGCCGACCCGAGTGCCGATCCGCTGCAACTGCTGCGCGACCAGCGCCTGCGGCAGTCCCTGGTCGACGCCATCAAGGTCCTGCCGGAACGCGAGCAATACATCATGAGCATGTACTACGAGCAGGACATGAACCTGAAGGAGATCGCAGCGGTGTTGGGCGTGACCGAATCACGGGTCTGCCAGTTGCACAGCCAGTCGATCGCCCGCCTGCGCGCCAAGATGCGCTCGCACTGAACAGCGGTAGCCACCAGCGCCGGTGCGCATCCGGTGCGCGCCAGCAGCTTCGTCGACGTCAGGCAGACAGCTGGTTGAATGCGCCGCTGCGGCGCACCTGTTGGCCGTACGGCCCGTTACCGGTGCCTGCGTAGGTGCTGGCACGGGCGGACGGAACAATGGAATTCAAGGCCCGGTCCACGACGGCACCGCGGCGCAGGCAGGCTTCGCGCTGCTGGGCGACGTGCTGCGCGAGTCGCCGCAGGCGCTGGGTCAGTACCGGGTCCACCCGGCCCCCTTGCTGCACCCGCTGCAGTGCACCCGACAGGCTCGTGGCGGCCTGCTGCATGTCAGTAGCGGCCGCAGCTACGCGGTCGGGTGGGCCGTCCAGCAAGGCCAGCGCCAGCTCTCGGGTGTGGTGCTCGGCCGCAGCCAGGCTGGCAAGGAAATGCTGCTGATCGCCGGGAGAAACCATGCTGAGTCGAGCGCGCAAGACGGGCGTCAGCCCTTGGACCGGTCGAGCATCTCGCGCGCACTGGCGAGCAACTTGTCGGCAATCGCCTCGGCATTCACCACGTAGGTCTTCTGTTCGATCGACTGGCGCACGGCTTTGACCTTCTCGGCCTCGACATCGGCCGAACTGTCCGGCCGCTCCAGGGCGCGCGCCTGGTTCGACACGGTGACTCCCACGCCCGGCGTCTTGCGGTCATTGCGGGCGGCGGGCGCGGCCGCCTGGCCCGCCTTGGACGTCGCGGCCTGCCCCGGAGCAGGTGTGTTATCGGGCTGTTGACCAATCTTCATCTTGTTCCCCTTGGCCACGTCATTCGTGCCATCCTACGAAAGCTATCGGCCGACAGGGGGAAAACTTGAGTCATGGCCCTGCCAGTCGTGCCTGTCAGAGCTCGACCCGTACCGTGCGCAGATCGACCACAATGCCGGTAAGTATGCGCCCACCCTCTACGCGAACCCTTGCCTGCGCGCCAACGACACCCGCAGAAAGAGCCTGCCCATCGGATGTCACTGAGAATCCTGCCCCCTGCGCCACCACCCGGATCATCGCACCAGCCTGAAACACCTGCGATGGCCGGACCATATTGGCCCGCAATGCCTGTCCGGTACCGAGTTGCCGCGCCGCGGTCTGGCCGAGCCAAGTTTCCATGTCCGGCAGGATCGGGCTGTTTTCCTGGGCCCAGTCGACCTCGGCCTGCACCAGGTCGCCTACGTCCAGCACCTTGCCCTGGGCAATATCGCCCTTGACGACCCAGGCCTGACCGAAGGCCTTGACCTGGACCGGCAGGAACACGTTCCAGCGGGCCATGCCGTCCACGCAGCGCAGACCCAGGCGGGTCTTGCCCCACAGGCGCGTCCCTGGCGGAATATAGGGCTCAACCTGGCCGCAGGGCGCCAACGTCAGGCGATTGTCGAGCGCACCGACGCTGACCACCAGGCGCAGTGGTGTCGCGCCGGCGGGACGCGCCGCCGCCACAGCCTGGTCGAGCCAGGCCTGGGAGTCCTTGAGCAGACCGGCCGAGCTGTCCTGCGCGCGCACACCGGCACACAGGCACAGCCCTGCCAGCGCCAGCGCCCAACGCGCTGCGCCGCTGTTCCATGCCTGCAAGAAATTGCTGTTTGTCAA
>JANOUM010000144.1:0-1571 GCA_031416855.1 Rhodoferax sp.
GAGCTACATGCAGGCGCAGCAGGCCCGCGGCGAGGTCGTCACCGGCTTGTTGTACCTCGACCCGTTGGCCACCGACCTGCACACCATGTTGAACACCGTGGACACGCCGCTGGGCGCGCTGGCCGAAGCGCAGTTGTGCCCTGGCGCGGCGGCACTGGAAAAACTCAACGCGTCATTGCGATAAGGCCGATCCGCAGCAAAACGGGCAAGTAACAGGGCAGGGTAGTCGTCAACAAGTGAAAGGGTTGCCGCCATGACAGAACGCACCATTTTTCAATCCATGCCACACCGGCATGTGATCAGCCTGGGGCCCCAGGCCACTATCTGGGATGCCGCCAGCGTGATGACCAAGGCCAATTGCGGCAGTGTCCTGATCCTTGATATGGCAGGAAAGCTGCTGGGGATCGTCACCGAACGCGACTTGATGACCCGTGTACTGGCCAAGGCACTCAACCCGGCCACTACGCTGGTGTCGGAGGTGATGACGCGCAGTCCGCATTGCGTCGGACCGGACATGCTGGTATCGGACGCCGTGCTGATCATGATCGAACGCGGCTTCCGGCACTTGCCGGTGGTGGGGGCCAGTGGCAAGATCCTGGGCGTATTCTCCGCCCGTGACGCCTTGCCGCGCGAGATCGGCAATGCCGTCACCATGGCGGAGTTTCACGAGCAGGTCAACGACGCGTTGGGATGAGTCGTTGGGATAAGTGCTCGGAACTAGGGCACCAGCCTGCGCTCAGTGGTGGATAGCTTTTTTGGCGCGTCCGAGCAGCGCGCCAGAAGGTGCCCGATCCGGGCGCAAAGCACAACCATAACTCGGGCTATGGCGAGCATTTGCAACAACGAGCGGGTGGCTTGTCGCGTGATGAGAAGGGCATGATCGAGAGACTCTCAGGCCAGGTCTGGCGGTGCCCTCTTGGCGCGCGCGCGGGCCAAAGCCGCCTCGATGACGGTGCGTTTTCGGGCGAGTATCTCCGGGTCGGTATGCAGTGAATGGGCGGGCAAGTCGGCGAGCTTGGCCTGCGCCTTCGCTTCAAGCCGGCGGTCGTTGTCGATCTCCTGGTGCTCGCGCCGTTGGAGGCTGAACGCATACCGGTCCCGTGCCTGCAACGCCTGCGCCTGCGACCAGGCCTCCCAGCCTGTTGCTGCGCCAGACACTTTGTCGAGCCGGATGCAATCGACCGGGCACACCGGCAAGCACAGTTCGCAACCGGTGCAGTAGGGCTCGATCACGGTGTGCATACGCTTGTTTCCACCCATGATCGCATCGGTAGGGCAGGCGGCGATGCACAAAGTGCAGCCGATGCACCAGGCCTCGTCGATGATCGCTACCGTGCGTTGTCCCTCGAGACCATGGGCCGGGTTCATCGGTATTACCGGACGGCCGGTCAGGGCCGCCAGGCGCTCGATACCTGTTGCCCCACCGGGCGGGCACTGGTTGATGTCGGCATCGCCGGATGCGATGGCCGAGGCATAGGCTGCGCAATCCGGGTAGCCGCATCGCGTGCACTGGGTCTGGGGCAGGGCAGCCAGCAAGCGGGCCGCATCCGGTGCCATGGTGCCGTCTATTT
>JANOUM010000145.1:0-2931 GCA_031416855.1 Rhodoferax sp.
TGCTGAGTGACCTGGCCGCCGGCGTGACGGCCGAGATCACCTATGTGGACAGCGGCTTCAGCAAGATCGCCCTGGCCAGCCCCGAGGCCGGAGCGGCCTGAACCGCCCGCAGCATCAGACGGTTCGACCGAAGGGGCCTTCGTTGCCTACCTGGACCAGCTTGCCAGACACGGCGTCCGGCTTGGCCGGCCCTGGCCCACTGGCAACGCAATCGGCGTAGTAGCGCACCTTGCCGTCTTCGCCCTCGATCTCGACCAGACCATGGATGTCGGTTTCGAAACCGGGGCATTTGGAGTTGAAGTCGCGCGAAAACTTCAGGTAATCGACGATCTTCCTGTTGAACACCTCACCCGGAATCAGCAGCGGAATGCCGGGTGGGTACGGCGTTACCAGCGAGGTCGTGATCCGGCCCTCGAGATGGTCGATCTCCACCCGCTCGGTTTTGCGATGCGCAATATACGCGAACGCATCGCTGGGCTTCATGGCCGGCGTTAGGTCGGACAGGTACATCTCCGTGGTCAGGCGCGCAATGTCGTACTTGGCGTAGAGCTGGTGCACGAACTGGCACAGGTCGGCCAGGCCCATCTTCTCGTATTTGGGGAATTGCTGGCAGAACTCGGGCAGGATGCGCCACATCGGCTGGTTCTTGGCATAGTCGTCCTTGAACTGCTGCAATGCGGTCAACAAGGTGTTCCAGCGGCCCTTGGTGATACCGATGGTGAACATGATGAAGAAGCTGTACAGGCCCGTCTTCTCGACCACCACGCCGTGCTCCGCCAAGAACTTGGTCACTATGCTGGCGGGGATGCCGGTCTTGGCGAACTTGCCGTTGAGGTCCATGCCGGGGGTGACGATGGTCGACTTGATCGGGTCGAGCATATTGAAGCCAGTGGCCATCTTGCCGAAGCCGTGCCAGTTCACCCCGGCCTTGGCATTGCGCGATTCGCCCTTGATGATCCAGTCGTTGGCCAGGCCGATGCCTTCCTCCACCAGCTTGTCCGGACCCCAGACCTTGAACCACCAGTCGTCGCCATATTCGGCGTCGATCTTGCGCATGGCACGGCGAAAATCCAACGCCTCGGCAATACTCTCCTCGACCAGCGCCGTGCCGCCCGGGGGCTCCATCATGGCTGCCGCCACATCGCAGCTGGCAATGATGCTGTATTGAGGGCTGGTGCTGGTGTGCATCAGGTACGCCTCGTTGAACAGGTGGCGGTCAAGCTTGGTCTGCTGCGCGTCTTGCACCAGCACATGGCTGGCCTGGCTGATGCCTGCCAGCAGCTTGTGGATCGACTGCGTGGAATACACCACCGCATGTTTGGGGCGTGCGCGCTTCTTGCCCATCGCATGGTAGGTGCCATAGAACGGGTGGAACGCCGCGTGCGGCAACCAGGCCTCATCAAAATGCAGGTTCTCGACGTACCCGTCGAGCATGCGTTTGATGGTTTCGGTGTTGTACAGCACGCCGTCATAGGTGGACTGTGTCAGCGTCAGTACCCGCGGCTTGACGGCCTTGGCGTCGACCCCGTTGAGAAGCGGGTTGGCGCGGATCTTGGCCTGAATGGCGGCGGGTTCGAACTCCTCCTTCGGGATCGGCCCGATGATGCCGAAATGGTTGCGTGTGGGCTTCAGGAACACCGGTACCGCCCCGGTCATGATGATCGCGTGCAGAATCGATTTGTGGCAGTTGCGGTCCACCACCACCACATCGCCGGGTGCCACGCAGTGGTGCCACACGATCTTGTTCGAGGTGCTGGTGCCGTTGGTGACGAAGAAGCAATGGTCGGCGTTGAAGATGCGCGCCGCATTGCGCTCCGAGGCCGCGATCGGGCCGGTGTGGTCGAGCAGCTGGCCGAGTTCCTCGACCGCGTTGCACACGTCGGCGCGCAGCATGTTTTCGCCGAAGAACTGGTGGAACATCTGGCCGACCGGGCTTTTCAGGAATGCGACACCGCCTGAATGGCCCGGGCAATGCCAGGAATAGGAGCCGTCTTCGGCGTAGTCGAGCAGCGCCTTGAAGAACGGCGGTTGCACGCCCTCGAGGTAGCTCTTGGCCTCGCGAATGATGTGGCGCGCCACGAATTCGGGTGTGTCCTCGAACATGTGGATGAAGCCGTGCAGCTCGCGCAGGATGCCGTTGGGGATGTGGCGCGAGGTCTTGGTCTCGCCATACACGTAGATCGGCACGTCGAGGTTTTTGCGCCGCACCTCCTCGATGAACTGGCGCAGGTTGAGCACGGCCGGGTCCAGATCCGGCCCCGGGGTGAACTCCTCGTCGTCGATCGACAGGATGAAGGCGCTGGCGCGCGACTGCTGCTGGGCAAACTGCGACAGGTCGCCGTAACTGGTCACACCCAGCACCTCGAAACCCTCGCTCTCAATGGCCTGCGCCAGCGCACGGATGCCCAGGCCTGAGGTGTTTTCGGAGCGAAAGTCTTCGTCGATGATGACGATCGGAAAGCGGAATTTCATGGAGGCTCCGTGCACGCAGGCAACTGCACAAGTTGACGAACAGGGGCGCAGTGTAAGGAATTAAGCGCACCTGCTGCTTGCGAACTGCCACATTCGACGCAAAATGCAGTGCGGGCCGGATACGACCGCGCATTGACGAGGAACACACATGGCAGAGTCGACCCTCTGGTGGATAGGCACCGGGCTGGCGGTGGCATTGGAACTGGCCACTGGCACCTTCTACCTGCTGATGATTGCCATCGGGCTGGCAGCAGCCGCGGTGGCGGCACATTTGGGGGCCGGCATCACGGCCCAGTTGGTGGTGTCGGCGGTGATCAGCGGCGGCGCGGTGGCAGGCTGGCACCTGCGCAAACTGCGCCACCCGCAGGCGCCACCCGCCGCCTCCAACCCGGACGTCAACCTGGATATCGGCGAAACCGTGCACATCGACCACTGGCAACCAGACGGCACGGCCACCGT
>JANOUM010000146.1:0-2600 GCA_031416855.1 Rhodoferax sp.
GGCGCCAGGTCGAGCAGCATGACGTGGCGTCACTGCTGGAAGAGCTGAAGCCATTCCTTGCGACCAGCTGAAGTCTTTGCCTGGCAATTTCAGCGGGCTGCACCTCGTCGCCATGATGTACACCGCGTTTCGCCAGATGGACCCGACGCTGGATGCCGGGGCAGACTTTTCTGCGGAATATGCGATTGCGATGGGTGTGTAAGGGATGCAAGATTGAGCGGTCACAACGCAGAGGAATAATCCCGATTCGGGCTCGATAGCTTGGGCAATTTGTCCTTCATTACAGACAATAATTTATCTAATTGTCTATAATAAAACTCACCATGCCCAGCAAACCACCTGTCGTCTTCCCTCAGGAACAGCGCCTGCTCACCGCCTTCGGTGATCGATTGCGCCTGGCCCGCCTACGTCGCAAGCTGACCACGACCACGGTGGCGCAACGTGCAGGCATCTCGCGCGCATCGTTGTACAAAGCGCAGGCCGGCGACCCCGGCGCAACGCTGGGCACCTACCTGCGCATATTGGCGGTGTTGGGCCTGGATTCCGACATCAACGCACTCGCGGCCGACGACAAAGTGGGCCGCAAGCTCCAGGATCTGGCACTCGAGCCCGTGAAGAAAAAAGGCCGCCGCCCGACGGACCCAGCATGAAAAGCGCGCCCGGCAAACTCGAAGTCTGGCTCGAATGCGAACTCGCACCAGCATGCCGCGTCGGCACGCTGGCGCATGACCGGGGGCAGGTGCGTTTCCACTACGACCGTGAATGGTTGAAGGATCCGCGCGCGTTTGCGCTCGACCCCGACCTGTCGCTGGGAGACCAACCGTTTTTTCCCAAGCCGGAGTTCGGCAACTTCGGCATCTTCCTTGACTCCTCACCGGACCGCTGGGGTCAGACGCTCATGAAGCGCCGTGAGGCTTTGCAGGCGAAGGACGAAGGCCGGGTCCCGCGCACGCTGTACGCATGGGATTTCCTGATTGGCGTTCAAGACTTCACCCGCCAGGGTGCCTTGCGCTTTCGGCTGGAAGGCACGGAACAGTTCCTGGGCGCCGAGGCACTGGCCGCGCCCCCCGTGACGAGCCTGCGCGAACTCGAGGCCGTCGCCACACAGCTCACAGCCAAGCGCATCGACGACCTGGACGCGCTGCGCAAGTGGCTGGCGGTGTTGGTCGCCCCTGGTGCGTCGCTGGGTGGCGCCCGCCCCAAGGCGAACTTCACCGAACAGGATGGCTCGTTGTGGATTGGCAAGTTCCCGGCGCGTGATGACGACCGCGACATCGGCGCCTGGGAGTTCGTCGTCCACGCCATGGCCAGCCAAGCCGGCATCGACGTCCCCGAGGCTCGGCTGGTGCGGCTGAACAATGAATTCCACACCTTCTGCGTGAAGCGCTTCGACCGTGTGGGCGGGAGACGCCGCTTCTATGCATCGGCAATGACACTGCTGCGGCGTGAGCAGAGCGAAGGCGCAAGTTACCTGGAACTCGCCCAGTTCCTTCGTACCAGCGGCGACCCCCGACATGTCGAGACCGACCTCGCGCAGTTGTTCCGCCGTGTGGCCTTCAACGTCGCAGTCGGCAACCGTGACGACCATCTACGCAACCACGGCTTCTTGCTCAACGAGAACGGCTGGCGCGTGGCGCCAGCCTTTGATGTCAACCCGAACATCGACAAATCCGACCACGTGCTGAACATCGACGACCAGGACAATCGCCCGAGCCTGGCAACCGTGGCGGCAACTTCAGCGTTCTACGGGCTCAGTGCCACCCAGGCGCGCGACATCATCGACAAAGTGGTCGCCGTGGTCGACCACTGGCAGGATGCCGCACGCAACGCGGGCATCTCCGGCGCCGATATTGACATCACCGCCGCCGCGTTTGCCGCCCATGCCACGCATCACGCGGTGGCGAGGGGGTAAAAGAGTTGCTCCCTGTTCGGAAGAAGGTCAAACTGTCGATCGAGAATATTTCGGCATAGCGAAACAATAGTGCAATTTTTGCCAAAATCCTTTATATTTCGGTTTAACGAAACTATTTACAAGAATTCCAATATTCATTTATTATTTCGTCAAGCCGAAACTATGCCCAGAATACTTCCATCGGTGGACCCCATGACGCCTCAAGAAATACGCACACTTGAGGACCTGGGAAAGATTGTGCGCAACCAACGTGCGCAGGCCAGATTGCGCATTGATGATGCTGCTGCTCTGAGCTTTGTGTCCAGTGACTTGTTGTCTCGCCTCGAAAATGGAAGACCCACCACGACGGACAAACTTCTGAAGGTACTCGACGGCTTGGGTCTGCGGATGTTCGTGGTGCCTGCTTGCGATGCAGTTCTGCTGAAATCCGAACTGGAGGCCCTGCGCGCAAGTCGCAAGCCAACGGGCAACCCATCCAGCACCAGCGGCCGCGATGAATAGCGCCAGCGAATACGCATTGGACCTGTTCGTCGGGCAGGCGTTTGTCGCAAGACTGGAGTTCCATCCGGAGCAAGACAGCTTCAGCTTGACTTACAGCCCAGCGTGGGCGGCGGACCGCCGTGGTTACGCCCTGTCCCCCCATCTGCCCTTGGACGGCACCGCTTCATCATCGTCCATTCGCCGCTTT
>JANOUM010000147.1:0-4422 GCA_031416855.1 Rhodoferax sp.
GCAGAACGCCTGGCTGCGCCAGATCCACAGCCACAACTACCTGCATGTAAACCCCGTCACGGCCAGGGCGGCAGGCATCGAGGACGGCGGCTGGTGCTGGGTCGAGAGCCAGTGGGGACAGGTGCGCTGCATGCTGCGTTATAGCGAGGCGGTGGAGCCCGGCACGGTGTGGACCTGGAACGCGATCGGCAAGGCCGACGGGGCCTGGCATCTCGCGCCCGGCGCGGACGAGGCGCGCAAGGGTTTCCTGCTCAACCACCTGATCACGGAGGAACTGCCGTTCCCCCTGGGCAGCGCCCGGGGCGGGCAGACGATCAGCAACTCCGACCCGATCACCGGTCAGGCCGGCTGGTACGACGTGCGGGTGCGCATCCGGCCCGCCGCACCGGACGAGGAGCAGATCAGCGCGCCACAGATGGCCAGCATGCCCGCAGCACCCGGTGTGCTGGGCAAGGTGTCCAGTGTGCTGACCTATTTCGCCGGGAGAAAGACACCATGATCCAGTGGCTGAAAGACCTGCTGCAGCCGGCGCTGAACGCATCGGTGCCAGCCGCCACCAGCGTGCGCGCACTGCCCGGTGAAACCCTGGCCAAGCAGCTGGCCCTGGTGATCGACCTCAATGTCTGTGTCGGCTGCCATGCCTGCGTGACCTCGTGCAAGCAATGGAACACCTCGGGCGCCGCCGGTCCGCTGGCCGACGAGAACGCCTACGGTGCCAACCCCACCGGTACTTTTTTCAACCGGGTGCAGACTTTCGAATCCGGCAGTTTCCCCGGCACCAACACCATCCACTTCCCCAAGAGTTGCCTGCACTGCGAGGACCCGCCCTGCGTGCCGGTGTGCCCCACTGGCGCGAGCTACAAGCGCAAGGAGGACGGCATCGTACTGGTGGACTACGACAAGTGCATCGGCTGCAAATACTGCGCCTGGGCCTGTCCTTACGGCGCGCGCGAGCTTGACGAGGAACGCCAGGTGATGACCAAGTGCACCCTGTGCGTGGACCGCATCTACGACGAGAAGCTCCCCAAAGAGGACCGCAAACCCGCCTGCGTCATGGCCTGCCCCACCGGCGCGCGCCTGTTCGGCGACGTGAAGGACCCGGACTCCGAAGTCTCCAAGGCGATCCGCGAGCGCGGCGGTTATGCGTTGATGCCTGAATGGGAGACGCAACCCGCCAACCAGTACCTGCCCCGGCGCATCACGCCACCCGCCAGCCACTAGCACCATGCATCCTGCCTTTTCCATCCTGTTCTTCACCACCCTGGCCGGCGCGGCGCAGGGCCTGGTGGTGCTGCTGGCGCTGTGCGTCATGTTCGGCGTGGCGCTCGAGCCGGGCTTCGTGCCCATGGCGCTGGTAGTGGCCGAAGCCCTGCTGCTGGCCGGGCTGGCAGCGTCTTTCCTGCACCTCGGGCGCAAGGGCCGCGCCTGGCGCGCGGTGCTGATGTGGCGCACCTCGTGGATGTCGCGCGAGGTCATCGTGTTGCCGGCCTTCATCGCGCTGGTGGCCTTGTGGTGGCTGGCCCTGCGCACAGGGATCACGTTGACATGGCTGCCGGCCGTGCTGGTCGTCGGTGCACTGTGTGTTTGGTACTGCACCGCCATGATCTACGCATGCCTGCGTTTCATCGAAGAATGGGCGCATCCGCTGACCGTCGTCAACTTCATCCTGATCGGGCTGTCGTCGGGGCTGGTGCTGGGTTGCGCACTGGCTGCCCTGGCTGGAGAAATCCGGCTGGTGCAAGTCGCCAGCCCCTGGGCTCTGGTCGCCACACTCACCGCCTGGTTCACCCGCCACCTCACGCTGCGCCGCAATGCCGCGCTGCGCCACAAGTCCACCCTGCAAAGCGCCACCGGTATCCGTAGCGAGCGCCTGGTGCAGACATCCATGGGCATGTCGGCCGGCTCGTTCAACACGCGCGAGTTCTTTCATGGCGCGAGTGCCGTCGCACTGAAGAACGTCAAGACCGCATTCGTGCTGCTGACCTTCGTGCTGCCGGCGCTGCTGCTGGTCTGGGCGCTGGCATCGCAGACGACGCTGCCGATCCTGCTCGCGCTGCTGGTGCAGGCGCCGGGCCTGATCGCCGAGCGCTGGTTCTTCTTCGCGCAGGCGAAACACCCACAAAATTTGTACTACCAGGTCGTGTCCTGACGCCGGGCCGGGCCAGGCCCGGCAGATACTCCGACCAGGACAAGGCGGACCGTTGCCGATCCACTGCGGTCAGGAGTCGGCGCCACCCCATGCATTTGATCCAAGTCAAGGTGCAAGATACCCCAGTCGGTAGCATCCATTGAACAAGCACGTCAAGAACTCGTTTTGGACTCCCAGCCCACCGGGACACGCAAGGTGATTCCCATCGTCCCGCAACCCTTCACTGCACCCGCGGCATCACCGGCAGGTGACGGCGGCGAGGAGGTGATGGTGTCGCTGTACGCGGCGCACCAGAAGATCTACCCCCGCAGTGTGTCTGGCCTGTTCTCCAACTGGCGCTGGGGCATGGTATTGCTCACCCAGTTGGTGTTCTACGGGCTGCCGTGGCTGGAGTGGGGCCAGCGCCAGGCGGTGCTGTTCGATCTGGGGGCGCGCCGGTTCTACATCTTCGGGCTGGTGCTGTACCCGCAGGATTTCATCTACCTGAGCGGCATTCTGGTCATCTCGGCCCTGTCGCTGTTCCTCTTCACCGCCGTGGCCGGCCGCCTGTGGTGTGGTTACGCGTGTCCGCAGACGGTCTACACCGAGATCTTCCTGTGGATCGAAAAGAAGGTGGAAGGCGACCGCTCGGCCCGCATGCGCCGCGACGCACTGCCGATGTCGATGGACAAGTTCTGGCGCAAAGGGGGCAAGCACCTGCTGTGGCTGTCCGTCGCCATGTGGACCGGCTTCACGTTCGTGGGCTACTTCACGCCGATCAAGCTGCTGGGCCTTGAAGTGGTGCAGGCCAGCATGGGATCCTGGGAAGTCTTCTGGACTTTCTTCTACGGCCTGGCCACCTACGGCAACGCCGGGTTCCTGCGCGAGCAGGTGTGCAAGCACATGTGCCCCTATGCTCGTTTCCAGAGTGCCATGTTCGACAAGGACACACTGATCGTCACCTACGACACCGAACGCGGCGAGCCGCGCGGCAAGCGCTCCAGGAAGGCCGACCTCAAAACGCTCAATCTCGGCGCCTGCGTCGATTGCAGCCTGTGCGTGCAGGTCTGTCCGACCGGTATCGACATCCGCAACGGCCTGCAGTACGAGTGCATCGGTTGTGGCGCCTGTGCGGACGTGTGCGACACCGTGATGGACAAGGTGGGTTATCCGCGCGGCTTGATCCGATACTCGACCGAGAACGCCATCGCCCAGCACTGGACACCAGCGCAAACCCTGCGCCATGTGCTGCGGCCGCGCATCCTGGTGTATGGCGGGGTGCTGGGCGCGGTGGTGGTCTCCATGCTGGTCAGCCTGTCGATGCGCACTCCGTTCAAGGTCGACGTGGTGCGCGACCGCAATGTCACGGCACGCATCGTGGCGGGCGGCAACCTGGAGAACGTCTACCGCCTGCAGGTGATGAACGCCACCGAATCGACCCAGCACTACAAGATCACGGTCAGCGGCATCAAGGGTGTCAGCGTCAGTTCCGACAACCTGGTCGCGGTGGAGGCAACCCAATCACGCTGGGTGCCGGTACGGGTGCAACTGCCTTTTGACGCTGCGCCCGCCGGCTCGCACCCGATCCAGTTCGAGATCAGCTCGATGGACTCACCCGGCAAGCTGACGGAGAAGTCGGTGTTCCTGGTACCCCGTTAAAGACTTGCACGGCAGCCAGCGTGATCCCGCAACCCAAGGAGATTCCATGAAGATGCAGCGCCTGATGTGGATCGCCTGGCCCGCCTTTTTGCTGGCCTGCCTGCTGGAGTTGCTGGTGTTCGCGATGGTCGATCCGCAGGATCTGCACTGGTTCGGCCAGCCGGTCGAGTTGTCACGCCTGGGCGTCTACACACTCGCGTTCTTTGCGTTCTGGGGCTTGTCCATGGTGGCCAGCGGGCTCACCACCTTGCTGTCGATGTCACCAGTTGAAGTGAATCGCGGCCCACTGCCAGCCTGCGACCGGCCGGATGGCAGCCCCAAGCAGGGCGCAGACTGACGCAGGTGATGGCTCAGGTCGATGCGGGCGCCATGGCGTCCCACGCCTCCACGGTCTCGGCGGTCTCGGCGGTCTCGGCGGCAAGCATCAAGGCCGGTCCCCCGCCCATGTAGACACACACGGTCAGCATCTCTTCGAGTTCGGCCCGGCTCAATGGAGCTTGTGCAGGGCCTTGACGTTGAAAGCGATGCAACCCGAACAATGCTGCGGGATGCCAATGGCCAGCGCCATCAGTTCCTTGTGCTTGGCACTGATCGCTGCGTCGGCCATCAACGTGCGCGCCAGTTGTCCGACGGCC
>JANOUM010000148.1:0-2310 GCA_031416855.1 Rhodoferax sp.
GTCAGGTCGACACCTTCGGCAACGAGCGCGGTGCGGCCACAATCGTGCTGATCGCACCCGACAAACTGGGCCGGCTCGAAGTTTTGCTTCCTCCGGCGGCCTTCGCTGACGGTGTCACGGCCTCAACCATCGTGGTCAAACTCACTGACGATCAGGGTGTGCTGGTGACGGTACGTACACCCATCACACTGGAGGCCAGCGGCGGTCGGTGGCAGACGGACGATCTCGATCCACAGGAGCCGGGTCTGCAGGTGTTCATTGAAGGTGGACGCGGTGAGTTTCTGCTTTCGGCGCCAAGCACCCCCACCGCAGTGACCGTACGCGCGACCAGCGGCATCTTAAAGGCCGAGTCGCGGCTCGATTTTCTGCCCGACTTGCGTCCCATGATTGCAGCCGGCGTGATTGAGGGCGTTCTCAACTTGCGCAAGCTGGACTCTCGCGCCCTGGTGCCAGCCAGAAAGCAGGATAATTTTGAGCAGGAACTGACACAGCTATCGCGTACCTCCAGCGACGGTAAGTCTCAGGCAGCCGCGCGAGCCGCTGTGTTTCTCAAGGGCAAAGTCAAGGGCGAATACCTGCTGACCATGGCCTATGACTCCGACAAGGAGACCCGCGAGCGCCTGTTCCGCGACATTCAACCGGATGAGTTTTATCCGGTCTACGGCGACTCCTCGATCCGCAACTTCGATGCGCAGTCGACTTCCAAGCTCTATGTGCGGATTGACAAGGATAAATCGTGGTTGTTGTACGGTGACTTCACCACTCAAAGCC
The DNA here is from genome assembly GCA_031416855.1 of Rhodoferax sp. Taxonomy (GTDB): domain Bacteria; phylum Pseudomonadota; class Gammaproteobacteria; order Burkholderiales; family Burkholderiaceae_C; genus CAISIP01. The sequence goes on from JANOUM010000148.1 coordinate 772, forward strand.
CGACCAGCGCGCGCAAGTTGGGCGTCTACAGCCGCTCGCTCACCGGAGTCAAACAGCATTTCGAAAACGGGAGTGTGGCTGTCAATGCCTTCGCAAGCCGGGATTCAACGCGCCAGGTGATCGATGAAATTCGTGCCAACGGCACGTCCGGTCCTTACCGGCTGACTACGCCTAACGCCATCGAAAATAGTGAAAAGGTTGAAATTCTGGTGCGTGACCGCAATCAGCCGTCATTGGTTCTGAAGGCCATTCCCCAAATGCGCTTTGCTGACTACGAGATCGAACAGCTCACCGGACAGCTCATTTTCAAGGGACCTGTTCCCAGCCTGGACCCTGCTTTTAATCCGCAGTCGATCCGGATTACCTACGAGGTTGACCAGGGCGGCAAGGAGTTCTGGGTTGCGGGCGTTGACGCGCAAGTGAAGATCAATGACTTTCTTGAGGTGGGCGCCATCGCTGTTGAAGACAAGAACCCGCAGGACCCAAGCAAGCTGCGCGGGGTCAATGCCACAGTGAAATTATCTGAAAAGACTTTTGTGACGGGTGAGCTCGCCCGCACCGAGAAAGCCTCGCTCGGAAGCGGCGATGGAAAGCGCGTTGAGCTGCGCCATGAAGACAAGGATTTTCAGGCCCTGGCTTATGCGGCCCGCACCGATGCAACGTTTGAAAGCCCTGGGTCATATTTGTCCCGAGGCCGCGCCGAAGCGGGTGGCAAGCTGGCGTACCGCATTGATGACCTGACGGTCGCCCGGGCCGAGGTGCTGCGCACAGAAGATGTTGCAACCGGCGGCAAGCGCGAAGGCGCTTATGCCAGCATCGAACGCAGCCTTAACGAGAGTCTTCGGGCCGAAATTGGTGTGCGCCACGGCAAGGAAACCGGCGTCCCGGCCAATCCATTGAGTACGGGAACACTGCCAAATGAATTTACCAGTGTGAAGGCAAAGGTCTCCGCTCAAGTGCCAGGTCTGCCGCAGGCCGGCGTTTTTGCCGAATACGAGCAGGACGTCAATGACAGCGACCGCAAGATCGCCGCCATTGGCGGTGACTACCAGATTGCCAATCGCGGCCGGATTTACATGCGGCACGAACTGATCTCCAGTCTGTCCGGCCCGTACGCACTCAATACATCGCAGACCCAGAACGCGACGGTACTCGGCATTGATGGTGACTACATGAAAGATGGTCATGTCTTCAGTGAGTACCGGGTCCGGGACGCTTTCAGCGGGGCCAATACCGAGGCTGCCATCGGTTTGCGTAACCTCTGGAGCATTACCGACAACCTGCGCTTCGCCACCGGATTCGAGCGCGTCCGTGCGCTTGATGGCGCAGCGTCCAACGATGCAACCGCCTTGACCTTTGGCATGGAGTACACAGCAGCTGACTTGTGGAAGGGAACAACCAGGCTGGAGGTTCGCGACGCGACCAGCAGCAGCAGTCTGTTCACGACCGTGGGCTTTGCCGCCAGGGTCAATCGTGACTGGACGCTACTGGGCCGCAACTCGCTGGCGATTACGCGCAACAAAGGCGCGCTGACAGGCG
>JANOUM010000149.1:0-4711 GCA_031416855.1 Rhodoferax sp.
AAACCCGAGTTCGGTCCGTCCAGGTCGTGATCGCCGTACCCGTACATCTCCTTGCAGCGCCTGGAGTAGATTTCGACATCTTCCTGCACGTTCCAGTCCCACACGCCGTCCCCGGCGCTTTCAAGGGCCAGCTTCCAGCGCTCCTCGTTCTCGCGCAGGGCAGATTCGGCAAGCTCGGCACGCTTGCGCTCGGTGGCGTCCCGAAAGTTGAGGACGATACCCCCCACTGCGGGGTCTGCCAGGCAATTGTTGCCCAGCGACGCCAGGTAGCGCCAACTGCCGTCGGCCTGCCGGTAGCGGTAGATCGATTCCTGCCCCGCGTTCTGCGAGGCCTGCAACCGGTTGTGCTCCGCGCGGGCATGCAGGGCGTCATCCGGGTGGATCCAGTCGAACACGCTGGTGCCGCGCAATGCGGCTGGCTCGACGCCGAGCAGGGACATGGCGGCTTGGCTGGCATACATCACATCGCCCTGCACATTGCACACCAGGGTCAGCACCTGCGCCTTGTCGGTCAGCGCCCGAAACCGGCGTTCGCTGGCATGCAGCGCGCTTTGGGCAAGCTGCGCATCAGTGATGTCTTCGACCGTGCCTTCGAAATACAACACCTCGCCACCGTCGTCACGCACGACATGGGCGTTTTCCAGCACCCAGATCCGTTCACGGGTCTTGTGCCGATGGACCTCAGACCGGAAGTTCACCACCTGGCAATCACGGCTGATCAGTTGCTTGAACAAAGCACGCCGGCCCGGGTCGACATACCATTCCTGCCCGATATCGTTGACCGCCGCCAGCAACTCGGATTCACTGGCATAACCGTTGAGTCGCACCAGCGCGGCATTGGCGCGCAGTTGCCGTCCGTCCGCGCTGGATCGGTAGGCGCCGATCGGCAACAGTTCAAACAAGGTCGAAAAATCAGAGCTCTGCATGGATCCCCGAAAAGCGATGGGTCGCAAACGGTCAGACACACCGACCCGGCATCCGCCTATCGTACCGCGCCGGTCACCCTGCAGCATTGTCCATCCGCACGCATCAACCAATTGGGGGAATACACGCCAACGCCAGGCCCTTAGCATGGCTTCGCCGGCGTCAACGCAGGTGCTTCGAGGTGGCTGGCCACCGCGGACGCTGCCGCCATGTCGCGCGCCGGGGTTCGGGTCCGGACACCGGCATTGCACCGTCAACTCAAGGAGTTCCCATGAAGAAACTGCTCTCTGTGCTCACAATCGGCATGTTGCTGGCGTCCGGTTCGGCGTTGGCCGAGGACAAGGCCAAGACACCCCAACAAAACAAGATGGCCATGTGCAACAAGGAGGCCGCCGGCAAGACCGGCGACGCACGCAAAGGGTTCATGAAATCCTGCCTGACTGCCGGCAAGAACGATGTCCAGCAAACCAGGGCGAAATCCTGCAATGCCGAGGCCAACGGCAAGAAGGGGGCCGAACGCAAGGCGTTTCTCGACGACTGCCTGAAAAAGGCCTGACGAAAACGGCCCGGCCGCGCTGCGATACTTGAGCGGTGACCCCGCAAGCATTCGCACTCTTGACCGACATCACCGTTTTCGAGCGTGGCTGGTTGTCGTCGAACAACATTTTGCTGTGCGGCAACCAGGCCACGGCCCTGATCGACAGTGGCTACAGCATCCACGCCGACCAGACGCTGGCGCTGGTGCGTTCGGTGCTGGGCGCACGCCCGCTCGACGTGCTGGCCAACACCCACCTGCACAGCGACCACTGCGGCGGCAACGCGGCATTGCAGGGCGCGTACCCGGCGCTCACAACCCTGATCCCGCCGGGTCTGGCCCGGCACGTCATCCCCTGGGACCCGGCGGCGCTCACCTACACGCCCACCGGCCAGACCTGTCCGCCATTTCACTTCGATGCGCTGCTGCTGCCCGGCACGGAACGCAGGCTGGGAAACAGGCTCTGGCAGGTGCATGCGGCACCTGGGCACGACACCCATTCGGTGGTCCTGTTCGACCCGGCCGACCGCATCCTGATCTCGGCCGATGCCTTGTGGGAACGCGGTTTCGGGGTGGTGTTCCCTGAACTTGAAGGCGACCATGCGTTTTCCGAAGTCGGCGCGACCATCGATCTGATCGAGGCGCTGGACCCGGTGATCGTGGTCCCGGGGCATGGCGCGGTGTTTGCCGGTGTGGCAAAAGCCATTGCCACGGCGCGCGCGCGCCTGGAGCGCTTTGTGGCGGATCCGGCCAGGCACACACGCCATGCGGCCAAGGTGCTGCTCAAGTTCAAGCTGCTGGAGGTCCAACAGCAGCCGCAGGCCGACTTCACCGCCTGGGCGCAGGCCACGCCCTACCTCGCCATGATGTTTGCGCGCGATGGATGCGGCGCCGACTTCGCCTCCTGGATCGATCAACTGATCACTGATCTGGTTGGCGCCAAAGCGGCAGAGCGCGACGGCCGGATGGTCCGCAATGCGGGGTGATTCGCGCAGCGAATGACCCGGCCCGCGTCGCGGGCACCTTCGCGCGGCGCGCTGCGTCGCGGGCACCTTCGGGCGGCCGGGCCGGTCTCATCCCACTGTGCCCACCGTGCCCACTGTGCCCGCCGCCGTCAATGCGTCAATCTGGGCCGCGTCGAGCCCCAGTGAGCGCAGGATCTCCGCAGTGTGCTGGCCCAGCCGGGGCGCCGGCTGCAGCGGCGATTCGTCCTGGCGGTCGGCCTTGTAGCCGGATCCGAAATCAGTCATCACACCCTGCGCATAACGCGTCTTGCGCACCGGCAAGGTCATCACGTCGCCCTGCTGCGCCAGCGCGACCACCTCGCTGAGCCGACGCAGTTTGGCGCATGGCACGTCGCGCAGCGCGAATTGCGACTCCAGTGCATCAACGGCACGGGTGGCCATGGCGGCCTCGAGCCGCGCGTGCAGGCGCTGCGGGTCGGCAGCCACCAGAAACCCGCCGCGCTGCAACGCCGCCTGGTCGATCAGCGCCGGGTCGTCGGGCAACTCGGGCAGGCCCAGCACTTCGCACAAGGCGCGGAACTGGCGCATGGTGTTGCCGGCGGTCGAGATCCAGCCATCGGCGCAGCGAAAGGTGGCGGCACCGGGGCTGCCAGAGAATCCACGGTTGCCAACGCGCGGCGCGTCGTGCCCGGTGAACGCGGCGCGCGCGGCGTCGGGCCACATCAATTGCAGGCCCGCCTGGGCCATCGAAATATCGAGGAAGGCGCCCCGGCCTTCGCGAAACCGACGCAGCAGCGCGGCCAGGATGGCTTGCGCCCCGAGCATGCCAGTCGCGGTGTCGATGACCGGGAAGCCGACCTTCATCGGCTCATCCCCCTCCAACCCTTGCAACAGGCTCATGCCGATGGCCGACTGCACCACGTGGTCGTAGGCTGCGCGCGGGCCCCAGGCGCCCTCCTGCCCGAAGCCGGAGATCGAGGCGTAAACGATATCGGGCCGGATCGTGCGAACCGACTCGTAGTCGAATCCGAGGCGGCCCACCGCGCCGGGGCGGAAGTTCTCGATGAACACATCGGCAGTGGCGATCAACTGCTGCAGCAACTCCCGACCGCGGGGCTGTTTGAGGTCGAGCGCGAGTGATTGTTTGCCGCCGTTGATGGCCGCGAACCCGACCGGAACACCCTGGTCCAGCAGGTCGCGCGGGCTGCCACGCAAAACGTCGCCCCGACCCGGCCGTTCAACCTTGATCACCTCGGCGCCTTCGAGCGCCAGGTAGTGCGAAGCGGTCGGGCCGGCGATGACGTGCGACAGGTCGATCACGCGTATGCCATGCAGTGCATTTAGACTCATGGCCTCAGTCCGCCTTGACGCCAGCCATCTGGATCAGCCGCGCCCATTTGACGGTTTCAGCCTTCATGAAGGCGGCATACGCCTCGGGCGATGCCGAAAGTTCGACTTCGGCGCCGCCGGCCTGGAGCGCGGTGCGCAACTCCGGATCGGCAAAGGCCTTGACCGTGGCCGCATGCAGCCTGCTGATGATTGCCGCCGGAGTGCCGGCCGGTGCCCACAAACCGCCCCAGGACTCCTGCACGAACAGATCGTCGCCGTACAGCTCTTTCATGGTCGGCACGTCGGGCAGCGAGCTCAGGCGCGTGGCGCCGGTGACCGCCAGCGCGCGCGCCTTGCCGGCCTTGACATGCGGCACGGCAGTACCCGCAATCGGGAACGCAAACTGGATCTGCCCGCCCAGCAGGGCCGGCATCAGCTCCACCGAACCGCGGTACGGCACGTGCACCGCGTCCATCTTCAGCACGGTCGCAAAACTCGAACCCGCGATATGGGCGGCGGTGCCGATGCCGCCCGAGCCGTAGTTCAGCTTGCCGGGATTGGCCCGAATCTGGGCCTCCAGTTCTTTGGCGGACTTGATCGGCGACTCGACGGGAACGATCAGCACCGTGGGCGAGGTGCTGGTCTGGATGATCGGCACGAAGGTGGTCAGCGGGTCGAACTTGGCGCCGGGCCGCAACACCTTCTGGACCACCTGGGAGATCGATCCGGCCAGCAACGTGTAGCCATCGGGCGCTGCCTGGGTGACAGATTCGGCCGCCACGATGCCGGCCGCGCCGACCCGGTTCTCGACCACCACCGGGCCGCCCAGCGCCTCGGCGAGCTTGGGCGCCATGCGCCGCGTCTCGATGTCGGGGCCGCCACCGGCTGCAAAGGGCACGATGATCTTCACCGGCCGGTTGGGGTAGCCCTGGGCCCAGCACGACACCGCCGCAACGGC